>JAKJDB010000807.1 GCA_022706175.1 Candidatus Zhuqueibacterota bacterium
ATACGCTCCGCCTGGAACACCTCGTCCAAGAGTTGTTGGATCTGGCTCATCTGCAAAGTAATAGTCTTACCTTAAACATGCAATCCGTCGATCTCGTCGCTTTCATTGTATCCATTACCGCGTCTTTCGAGTCTCTGGCTAAACAGCGACGCATCCGATTATCCTTTTTGCATGCCCAAAGGAATCCAGCGGAGAAAAAGCTGGTGGTACAAATTGATCCCGAGAAAATGGAAAAGGTGTTAGTGAACCTCATTTTCAACGCTATCAAATATACGGCTGAAAAAGGGTGCATTACGGTTGTTCTTGAATCGGATTATGCCGTTGATCAGATTTTAATCAAAGTACGCGATACCGGCAGAGGCATTCCACAGGATGTTTTGCCCAGAATTTTTGATCTGTTTTTTCATTGGCAACAGCACCACGCCCGATTTGAACCCGGGGCCGGCATCGGGCTGGCCCTGAGCAAAGAATTGGTCAAATTGCACGACGGCGAATTGTCGGCCACCAGCGTCGAAGGTAAAGGCAGTGAATTCGTCATCCATATGCCATTCAACAAAGACCGCCAAAAAGACAAAGAAAACAACATATTAGAACAAACGCTGGTTGTGCAGGGGCAAAATAGGTCTCACACCGTCTGGTATGACAGCGCCATTTCCAATGGTGCAAAAGATCACAAACAGGTTAAAAAAAATGCGGCGCAAATTTTGTTGATCGAAGACCACCCGGAAATGAGATATTATATCCGCCGACACCTGCGACGACAGTACATCCTGATCGAAGCGAAAGACGGTGTGCAAGGCCTGTCGCTTGCGGCAACGAAAATGCCGGATTTGATTCTAAGCGATATTATGATGCCCAATCTGGATGGCCTCGAATTGGTGAAAAAAATCAAAGAGAATGAATTGACCAACCATATACCGATCATTTTAATCTCCGCAAAAAGTTCGCCGGAGTCCAGATTATCCGGATTGGAATCAGGCGCTACCGAATACATAATCAAACCCTTTGAAATGAAAGAGTTGCAAATCAGAATCAAGAACCTGTTGGACTTGTCCGACAACATGAGGCGGCACTGCAGAAAATTCCTTTGTTCACTCGATCCCCCAGCCAAGAACAGCATGGATATTTCCTGGGATGATCGATTTCTGCACAAAACACGCCTCCTTATCAGCGAGCACATGGATGATCCGGAGTTTGGCCCGGATAAATTGGCGCGATTGATGGCGGTCAGCCGCTCGCATCTCAATCGAAAACTATCGGCCATCATGGGGTTGCACACCAATGAATTCATCCGTATCATGCGACTGAATCGCGCGGCCGAACTTTTGCAGGCCGGGACCGGATCGGTGTCCGAAATCGCTTTTCAGGTCGGTTTTGAGCATCTCTCCTATTTTGCGCGCAGTTTTAAAAAGCAATTCGGCGTTATCCCTTCGCGCTATCGAAGGAAAATTAAATCAGGGCGGTAGATCCTGTTCACTTGTTTTCTCGTCGCTTTTGTGCGAGTGTCTGCCCTAAAAGTGTTAGATCGAATCCCGCTTTATCCCTAACATCTTCTCATGCCCTAGTTGCCGGCTTGCGTTCAATCTCCTTTTTGAAGCTGATTTCAATCATTCGACGATTGATTCGTTCAGTCCATTGAGTGCAGGATGAACAGTCCCTTTGAGTAAACCCCTGCAGCATCTTAAATTTGAAGAGGCGAAACCTTATCAGAAAGGAGCTTACCATGCAAAAAACCAAAGAACTTTTCCTCATTGGCTTGCTGCTATTCGTTTGTATGGGTTGCAGCAAAAGAGCACCACTGACTCCCTCTGAAGAACCGTTGACATTGGATGAAAAATCAACCGTTTCGAATCCACAGCGCATGGCTGAGGAAATGATCCGGAGCATCGGCTGGGAGATCGACCAAACAGCAGGGGAGGACGTCGGGACCCTCCTGGGATTGAATAAAACCCACT
>JAKJDB010000808.1 GCA_022706175.1 Candidatus Zhuqueibacterota bacterium
GGAGATGGAGCAGCTTGCCGATTATACGCAATCGGCGCTGCGCAGCAAACCCGCCGGTCTGGCGGACGCAACCATCCAACACTTGATACAGACCTATGGAACCCGCTATGCGCGCGTGCTCAAGGGCGCGCCGGCGGACACGTGGACTCCGCTGGCCGGTTCTGCAGTGATCAAAGCGGAGATCCTGCATGGCGTACGCGAAGAGATGGCGCAAAAATTGAGCGACGTGGTGCTGCGCCGCACGGAGCTGGGATCTGCCGGCCATCCGGGAACCGAGGCGCTGACAGCCTGTGCACAGATCATGGCCGATGAATTGGGTTGGGACGCTGAGCGCCGGCAAAAAGAACTGGCTGAGGTGGAGGCGGCGTATCCGCAGTGAGCGGCGCTTTGCACGCAGAGTTTTGTCGGTAAACGATCACGGGAATCCCGCGGCCGTACACGACGGCCGCTGAACTGCTGACTGGAAATTACGGTAGGCGTATGACGGAAACACCCTGGCAATTAGAGATGTTCAACCGCTCCATCAAGAAGCGCAAAAAGGTGGATGCGTTGCTGCAGTTTCTCGGCCCCTCGCAGGATAAAACATGCCTGTTGATGACCTGCGGCGACAACACCGGCGCCATGAATTATTATTTTATTCGCAACGGCGGACGCTGGTTTCACGCGGATCTGCAGGCCGAGAATCTGGCCAGTTTGCGCCAGTTGACCGAAGGCCGTCTGGTGTACATGGATGTCCGCGGACCCTGTTACCGGCCCCGGGTTTTTGATGTGGTGATTGTTCTGGATGTGCTCGAGCATATACGATCGGATGTCGCCTTTCTCCAGCGGCTCCACTCGCTGTTGCGGCCGAACGGCCGCGTCATTGTGACCGTTCCCAATGCCGGCGACAAACTGCTGGCCAATTATCTTCGCAACGCCATGGGCATGACTCCGGACAAGTACGGCCATGTGCGCGGCGGCTATACGGTGGCTGAGCTGAATCAGACGCTGGAGAACGCGGGGTACACCGTGCTGCGCGATGGCGGGTATTCCCGCATCGTAACGGAATTGATCGAACTGGCCATCAATTTCGTCTATGTCCGGCTGATGAATAAAGGGAACGCGGAGCACAAAGAGGGGGTTATCGCGCCCACCTCGCAGCAGGAGCTGAAAAAGCACGGTCTGTCCTACAAGCTGTTCTCCGCGCTGTCACCGGTGTTGTGGGCCCTGTCGCAATTGGACCGGCTCTTTTTCTGCGGCGGCCAATATGCTTCGATCTCTGAGGCGAGGATGGCGCCGGAGGGGGGCCGCTGATGAAAACGCTGGTAACCGGCGCCAACGGGTTTATCGGACGGCATCTGACTGCCGGGCTGCTCGCCCGCGGCCATCAGGTGGTCGCTTTTGATCTGCACAGCGATGCGCTGCAGGAACTGGGACGGCAGGAGTCCTGCCGGGTGGTGGAGGGCGATCTCTGCGACCGCACTCTGCAGAAGCAGGTTCTCCAGGGCATCGATGTGGTGTTTCATCTGGCCAGCGCCCACCTGCAGCAGACTTTGGCAACCCAGGTGTACGAAGAGGTCAACGTCAAAGCGCTGGCGGATCTGTTGCGCGCAGCCAAAGAAAGCGGCGTACGGCGGTTCATTCACACCAGCACCGTGGGCATCTACGGCCATGTGATCACACCGCCGGCTGATGAGTCCGGCCCCTTTGCTCCGCAGTCGATCTATGGCGAGACCAAGTTGATGGGCGAAGGCGTGTTCAACGATTTTTTCCGTCACACCCATTTTCCGGTCACCATCCTGCGTCCGGCCTGGGTGTATGGCCCCGGCTGTCCGCGCACCGCCAAATTGCTGCGCACGGTCTCCAAGGGCCGCTTCATCATGATCGGCCGCGGCGACAACCTGCGCCATCCCATTTATATCTCTGACATGCTGGAGGCCTTTTATCTGGCCATGGAAAAGGAACAGGCGGTGGGC
>JAKJDB010000809.1 GCA_022706175.1 Candidatus Zhuqueibacterota bacterium
GGCGGTCCGGGTTCGCGTTGGGCATACGCCCAGCTGTATTCATGACGTACGACAAACTCATAATCGCCCAATGTGAATCTGGATTCATGCCGCGCACTGTCGAGCAGCACGCCGACGATTCGGCCGCTTCCCTGGTGCTCGACGAGGAGCGGAGTCAGCTGACGCAACAGATCGTAAGCCTGGGCGAGCCGTTCTTTACCCTGACCGGTCAATGACTCGATGGAAAAGGGGCTGTATCCCAGGGCGGCGTGCTGGCTGATGGCGTACAACGCGTTGGCCGGGCTCGACGACAGGGCCGCCTCAGGGATGAACAGTGGATTGCCGGGCAGATCATAGCGTCGGCACCATTCAGCGAAATTATCGAAATAGATGTCCGGGCTGAGAAAATCGATCTGCGGAGCTCCTGCGCGCCAGAGGTCGATGAGGTGCGGCAAAGGACCGGCGCTCGGGTACTGACCGGGTTGATAACCGGGCCGGATCAACGCGGCATTCACATACATGGGCAGAGGATGCACGGCTTTGCCCGCCTGAGCGACTCGATCAACATACCGGGCAAAATGCCAGGCCATAAAAAGTTCGTCGGTGTGCACCCCTGTGCCGAAAACCGTTTCCCAGGTCCCTGCAGATGGAAAGCCCATCTTCTTCCAGGCCTGAACCAGATGGGGCTGCAGTTTCTCTTTATGTTCGGCCAGATAACGGAGGAGCTCGGATGGGACCGTGCGGGAAAAAGCCAGTTCAGCTTGTGCACAGTGATCGCGGGCCTGCGGAATCATGCCGATCTCATTTTCGACTTGGATCATAATCACGGTTCTCTGCTGTGCATCGATATTTTTTATATGGCGCATCAGGGCGGCAAAAGCCCGGGCATCTGCTTGGAGGTTCTCTTCGCAAAAAGGCGTAAGAATTTCCAGCGCCTCCCCTTCGCTGGTTCGGCTGCGCGGAAACCGTTTCTGATCCTGCTTGACCCACTCGGGCGCATAGCAGGACATACTGTTTTTCCACGAGCCGAACCAGAGCAGAACAAGTCGCAAATCATACCGCCTGGCGGAATGGATCAGAGTGTCGATCAGAGCGAAATCGAACTGTCCCTCAACCGGCTCTACAAGCTCCCAGTAGACCGGTGCCAGGACCGTGTTTAGGTTCATGGTAGCCAGATCAGGCCAGAGGGAGCGCAGATATAACGCATTGGAGGCGCTTGAATTGCCCAGTTCACCGCCTCGGATCAGAAAAGGTTTTCCATCAACAAAAAGCTGGATGGCATTGGCCTGTTTGCTCAAATAAGGCAAGTTGGCAGGTTTTTGGTCCTGCGCAAGCGCAACGTCGCTGCAGAGCAATAAAAAAATTAAAAACCAGCTAATATAAGGTTTCATACTTTCTCGTGAAAACAAATATTTTTAAAGAGTTACTTGACAAGCAACATCATTTTGCTGTCTGTAGATTCGCTCGTCTTGAGCGTATAAAGATAACTGCCGGACTCTAAACCGGTTCCATCAAAGGTGAAGCTGTGCGGCCCTGCGGCCAGGGACTGGTTGACCAGCTCTCTCACTTTCCGGCCTAAAAGATCATAGACAGTGCATTGCACAGGTCCCTCCCGGGTCAGCACAAAATCGATGCGCGTCCACGGATTAAAGGGATTGGGATAATTTTGCGCCAGCCGGCAACGCTTGGGCTGTGCGAGTGCAGGATCCGCAACGTCAGCTGTATTTTTAATCAATCCGTTCAAGGCCTGCTGCAGCGATTGGTGGGCCTGAGCCAAAACCTCTGCGGCAGATACTGCGGCGGAGGAGGAATAATTTTGCTTCATGACCATTCTCGCCGAGTCTGCCGCTCGAACCAGAACAGCCCAAGAGTCAGACGTATATTCCACTGCCGGCATGGTCTGTATGAAAGCTAACAGCGAATCCAGTCCATGATAGTGATGGCCTACCTGGACCACTGCGAAAAAAGCGGGCTT
>JAKJDB010000810.1 GCA_022706175.1 Candidatus Zhuqueibacterota bacterium
TTCCGGGTCATGATTAAGGCTCCTTTCGGTTTGTTTCCACCTTAATTTAATACCCGAAAAGTCTATTTTCAACTAAACCTTAACAGCCGCTGGACGAACTCAGACTCGGCGGAATAGGGCAGCCCTTTGAATCCGCCGCTGTCGACGAACACCCGGCGTTTGCCGAACAGAGTGGCGCCGATGGTGCACTGGGAGAGATGAATTTTTCGTTCCGGATAAAAGGCATCCTGGACCCAATGGCTGTGCTCAGGGCCGTTCAACACCACGCCGCCGTGGATCAGATCCACCTGCGGATGGGCGTCCATAAAAGAAACCCGCGCTTGCAGATGCCCCTCAAGGTATTCGTCGTCTGAATCGATAAAGGTGGCGTAAAAACCCAGGCCGGCCTGCAGACCGATGTTGCGTGTGGCAGACAGCCGGCGGCGGCTGTGTTTCATGTAGCGCCAGTTTGGATTCTCAGCAAGCAGGGGAAGGATCAGCTCTTCCAAACCATCGCTGCTGCCGTCATCGACAATCAGCAACTCCCAATCCTTGAAGGATTGCCGTTGAACCGAGGCGATGGCCCGAAGGATGAGATGGCGGCGATTGAACACCGGCAGGATGATCGACACCTTCGGCTGGGTAAATTCCACAGAGTTCTTTATCTCTTCCATAGATGCTAATTTTCACCCCTGCACAGCTGTTCAGCCCGCTGATCGGTGTTTACGAAAAACGAACCGGTTCTCCGCTGTCATGGGGTCTCACAAACAGATTTTTTTCCGACTTGTCATGGATTGGGCTTCTGCCAGAGCGATTTCAATGCTCTGTCGGGCGCTGGCCGGCGTGATCCGTTGCGGCGCCTGTCGGTGTTGCAGGCAAGAGATGAAATAATCGTATTCACGGCTGTAGCCATCGCCCGGCTCCACCGCCACGGTTTCCGGCGCCTGCGCTCCACTGCGGGTAAGCGTGAGCGTAGGAGTGCGATTGCTGTCGTATTCCAACGCTCCCTTTTCAAACACCGCCGTATAACTCATTTTGAATCCGAGCGGATAATTCCAGCTGCCCTCGGCCATGCAGAGCAGGGGTTCGGCGAACTCGTATTGCGTCAGCACAGAATGGTTCAGGCCTGAGGCCGTCGACAGACCCTGAGAAAAGACTGCGCTGGGCCGGCCCAGGCTGTAGTGGATAAAGTCCACGTCGTGCACGTGCAGGTCAAAGAGGCAGCCGCCGCTTTTAGCAGCCACGGCGAACCAGCTGTCGTTGCCGGTCCAAAAGGGCGGAGCGCTGATCCGGCGCATGAGCAATAATTGAAGGGCGCCCAGTTCTCGGGAATCGATGTATCGCTTCAGCATCTCATATTCCGGCCAGAAGCGCAGACATTGGGCGATAATCAGGGTGGTCTGATTGTGCTGAGCAGCGGCGATCATGGCATCGCAATCTTCCAGGGTCAAGGCCATGGGTTTTTCGCAGATCACCGACCGGCCGGCCTCCAGGGCTTTCACAGCCATAGTTCGATGCAGGTGCGTGGGCAGGCAGAGACTGATGCAGTCGATTTTTTCCTGTCGCAGCAGCTCGTCAAGGGTGGAGTAGACCGCTACGCCCTGCAACAGGTTCTGCTCCGGAGCCTCGCCCAGGTTGCCCTGCGTGCTCTGTTTGATTTTATCGGGATTGGTTTCCACCACCGCCGCCAGCTCTGCCTGCGGGTGACGCTTGATCTGGCCGGCGTGGGTGACGCCCATAAAGCCATAGCCGAGGACTGCGAAACGGATCATAGAAACTCCTTCGATTTTTTTCGAGTGATCCAATATACAAAATCGCATATGGAAATCAAAGTCTTTACAAAAGCGATTGACTAAAAAAGGCGGATTGCTTAATTTAACAGGATCCTTTCAAGGAGAACGCATGAAGCCAAAGATCGTGGTGGGGGTTGTTCTCATCGTCGCTGCGTTGACCTATCTTTTGCTCGGCA
>JAKJDB010000064.1 GCA_022706175.1 Candidatus Zhuqueibacterota bacterium
GGCTTGGATAAAAAAGTGGTGATCGTGGATGCGGATTTCGGCGGTCCCAATCAGCACGATATCTTTGGCGTCAAATCAGAACCCGTGTCCTATTGGCGTCACCTGGACGCACACAAAAGTCTGAATCAACTGATCAAACCCACTTCCTTTAAAAATCTCAGCATCATACCGGGACCGGAGGAGGCGTACGATCCCAAGCAGGCCCACATCATGCGCAAGATCAGAATGGTACAGGCCCTGCGCAACCTGGATGCGGATTACGTCATCATGGATCTGGGGCCGCGCACCCAATCCAATGATCTTGATTTTTTTCTTACTGCGGATATGCAGGTGTTGTTGTCCACCGGCGAACCGACCAGCCTGGAAAATCTGTCGCGGGTCATCAAAGCGCTGGTCCTGCGCAAGGCGCAGACCGCTTTCAACAGCCTGAGCCGGGAGACCTTTGCACAGAATTTCGATGAATCCGCGGACAGCGTTTCCTTCATCCAAAACCTCACCAGACAGCTGCGACGGCTGCAGCTGCCGGCAGACGACATCTTTAAACGGGTGCTCAGCAGCTTTAACATTCGGGTCATTTTCAACATGGTGGAATCCGCGGATTACGCCAAGCAATCGCATCTGTTGAACAAATACTTGAGCAACGAGCTTGGCCTGACCTTTGTCGTGGCCGGCAGCATTCATCACGACCCCGTGGTTCACGAGGCGATGCAGAAGAAGGATATGCAGCGGTTGACCACCTACCGCAGTCACGCCTTTCAGGATATTCTCGAAATCACACAAAAATTAATGGTTACGCGCGCTCGTACGCCGGAATCGCCGGAGTTTAGAACCGTGCGGCCCACGGCTGCGATCAACAAACAGGCGCTCATCTGCTCCAAGCGGTGCAATCTCTGGGATATCTGTGAATTCAAGACACCCGGCGACTATTGCCGGGTCAAGAACTGGAATTAAATCGGAGCGCGAGGCCTCTCGTGCTCTGCCTGTCCCCTGCCGGGCAATCCAAACGCCCCTGTTCAACGACCGTCGTCGACTAATTCCTGGCCTCACCCTATTATCTGAGAAGGTTCAACAACATTTTCGCTTTGCAGCCGCCAAACCGTTATAAAACCGCTTGCGTTTGTGCCGGTCTATGGTTAAATTGATCCACATTATCTGATAGCCCCTTCCGTGGGATGGATCAGTTGCTGGGTGACCCCTTTATCTGTCGGAGAACCATGCCTCTGGAGATTACGCCCATTCTGGTGCTGCTATTGCTGGTGCTCGGCGTGGTAGGCGCCATCTATCTGTTAACCTATCTGCTGGGCCCGCGGCGGCCCGGAGCCGTCAAACTTTCCCCCTACGAATCAGGCAAAGAGCCCATCGGTGACGCCCGTATTCGATTCCCCATTCGTTTTTATCTTATCGCCATGCTGTTCGTGCTGTTCGACATCGAACTGGTCTTTTTTTATCCCTGGGCCGTGGTCTACAAAAAGCTGCTTTCCGCCGGCTCCTTCATCCTCATCGAGATGGTCCTCTTTATCGCCTTGCTCCTGATCGGCTATATTTACGCTTGGAAAAGGGGAGCGCTGCAATGGGACTAGAAAGCGCCTTGAGGGACTCGGTTTTCACCACCCGTTTGGATGCGTTTATCAATTGGGGCCGCAAAAACTCGCTCTGGCCCATGCCTTTCGGCACCGCCTGCTGCGCCATTGAATTCATGTGCGTGCTGGGGCCGAAATTCGATATGGGCCGTTTCGGCGCAGAGGCCATGCGCTTTTCCCCAAGGCAATCGGATATGATGATCGTGTCCGGCCGCGTCAGCATTAAAATGATGCCGGTGCTGCAAAGGATCTATCGCCAGATGGCTGAACCAAAATGGGTCATCTCCATGGGCGCCTGCGCGTCCACCGGCGGCGTATTCGACACCTATTCGACCGTCCAGGGCATCGACCGCTTCATCCCCGTGGACGTGTACGTGCCTGGCTGTCCGCCCAGACCGGAAACCGTCATCGACGCGGTGATGAAGCTGCAGAAAAAAATCGAATCAGAGCGATCGAGGGATTATCACTAGATCATGGAAAACGCCGAACTGCGAAAGAAAATAGAAAACCGTTTTCCCGCCAGCGCCTGGCAGACGCAGGTTCCGTCCGGCGTCTGGACGCTGGTGGCGGAACGGTCGGGCATCGTGGAACTGCTGCGTTTTTTACGCGACGATGCCGAGCTGGCCTTTGATTTTTTAATGGACCTGTTCGGCGTCGATTATTTGGAGATGGAGGCGGCGGAACGGTTTGCGGTCGTCTACCACCTCTACTCTATGAAACACGGCCACCGGCTGCGGGTCAAGGCGTTCATCCCCGAAACGTCGGCCGCCATCGACTCGGTGGCCGGAATCTATCCGGCGGCCGACTGGGCGGAGCGCGAGACCTATGACCAGTACGGCATTCGCTTCACCGGCCATCCGGATCTGCGCCGCATCCTCAACCCTGATGATTTCACCGGCCATCCCCTGCGCAAGGATTTTCCGGTGGAGGGCATCGGGTACCGCGACCAATTCGAAAAAATCGTCCGCACCAGGGCACAATAAATTTACAGATGACGGATATGACCGCCGAAGCGAAACCGATGCATGAATTCATCTATGATCCCGATGACGAGCGCATGCTGCTCAATTTCGGGCCCTCCCATCCTGCAACCCACGGCACTCTTCGCCTGCTGCTGGAACTGGACGGCGAACGCATCGTCGACTGCGTGCCGGAGATCGGCTATCTGCACCATGGCTTTGAAAAACTGGGCGAATACCGGACCTACAATCAAACGGTGACCATCACCGACCGAATGAACTACCTCTCCCCCATGAACAACAACCTGGCCTATATCCTCTCCGTAGAGCAGCTGTTCGGCATTCAGGTGACCAAACGGGCGGAATATCTTCGCGTTATTCTGGCGGAACTGAGCCGGATCATGGACCACCTCATCTGCATCGGCACGCACGCCATGGACCTGGGCGCTTTTACGGTGCTGCTCTATTTCATGCGCGAGAGAGAAAACATCTACAACCTGTTCGAGCTGTTGACCGGCACCCGCCTGACCATCAGCTATGTTCGCGTCGGCGGGTTCGCCCGCGATCGCGATATTCCGGACGAATTCTTTCCCATGCTGTATAAAGTGCTCGCCGGATTGCCCGGAACGATCGACGAAGTGGACCGTTTGCTGTCGCACAATAAAATTTATTTGGACCGAACCAAAGAGGTGGGCGTGCTCAGCAAGGAGGACGCCGCCCGCTATGCCGTCACCGGCCCGTGTCTGCGCGCCAGCGCCATTCCGTGGGACCTGCGCGTTCAGCACCCCTATTCCTCCTATCAGGATTTCACATTCGATATTCCGGTGGGCACAACCGGCGACGTCTATGACCGCTACCTCGTGCGCATGGAGGAGATGCGGCAATCCATCCGCATCATCCAACAGGCGATCGCCCATTTTCCGGACGGCCCTCTGAACGTCGATTCGGACTCTAAGGTCATGCTGCCGGAAAAGAAAGAGGTCTACGGCTCCATAGAGGGATTGATCCATCAGTTTGAAGTCATCATGCTCAACCGCGGCAGTCGTGCTCCGCTCGGTGAGGCCTATGTTCCGACCGAAGCGCCCAACGGCGAGCTGGGCTATTTTATCGTCAGCAACCAGGGCAACGGCCCTTACCGGTTTCGCGTACGGCCGCCGTCGTTCTATCACTTTCAGGTGATTCCGCTGCTCTTGCGCGGCCGATTGTTGTCCGATGCGGTTTCAGTGCTCAGCAGTCTGAACATCATCGCCGGCGAACTGGATCGTTGACATCACGGACGCTTCTCTGTTTCGCATTAACATAGGTTTTGATCTCATGGCCATCTCATTTTCTGCGCAAGCCCTGGAAGCCTTTCATCAGCTCATCGCCCCGTATCCGGAAAAATCCGCAGCCCTGATCCCGGTGCTGCATCTGGCCAAACGGGAATTCAACGCCATGACTCCGGAGGTGATGAGCTATGTGGCCGGTCTGCTCGACGTAGCGCCGACCCGGGTGATGGATGTGGTCTCGTTTTATACGCTGTTTCCACGTGAACAGGAGGGCCGCTACGTCATTCAGGTATGCGCCACGTTGTCCTGCAGCCTCATGGGTGCGGAGACCATCCTCGACTATTTGCAGAAGAAATTACAGATCGGTATCGGTGAAACCACAGCCGACCGGCGCTTTACGCTCAAAAAAGTGGAATGCCTCGGCTCCTGCGGCACCGCCCCGGTGATGCAGATCAACGACGACTATTACGAAAACCTGACGCCGGCTCGCATCGACGAAATATTATCCAGTTTGCCATAAACTATGAACGAAAAATATTTCTTAAACCATATCGACTGTCCTGAATCCAACACCCTGGCTTTTTACCTGCAGCAGGGCGGCTATCAAACCTGGAAGCGGGTGCTGCGCGAGCAAAGCCCGGAGCAGATCATCGAAGAGGTCAAGCGCTCCGGACTGCGCGGCCGCGGCGGCGCCGGATTTCCCACCGGGCTGAAATGGAGCTTTGTGCCGCGCCAATCCGCCTCGCCGAAATATCTGGTGTGCAATGCCGACGAGTCGGAGCCGGGCACCTTCAAAGACCGCTATCTGATCGAGCGGGAACCGCACCTGCTTTTGGAAGGCATGGCTATTGCCGCCTATGCCATCGGCAGCCGACAGGCCTTTATTTACATTCGCGGCGAATTCGCCTATGGCGCTCAAGTGCTTGAGCGGGCCATTCACGAGGCGACGGAAGCGGGATTCCTCGGCAAAAACATTCAGGCCGGCGGTTTTGACCTGCAGATCACCGTGCATCGCGGCGCCGGCGCCTATATCTGCGGCGAGGAGACCGGCCTGCTCGAATCGCTGGAGGGCAAACGCGGCTGGCCAAGGCTCAAGCCGCCCTTTCCCGCCACCAAAGGGGCGTTCGGCTGTCCCACGGTGGTGAACAATGTGGAAACCCTGGTCAATCTGCCGGTGATCCTGAGCATCGGCGCTGACCGCTATGCGGCCATCGGCTCCAACGAAAAAAATACCGGCCCCAAACTCTATTGCCTCTCCGGCCATGTCAACAGGCCCGGCCTCTACGAGTTCCCGTTGGGAAAAAATCTTCAGGAGCTCATCTATCAGGAGGCCGGCGGCATTCGCAACGGTAAAAAACTCAAGGCGGTCATTCCCGGCGGCTCTTCGGTGCCGGTGCTGCGCGCGGATGAGATCGACGTGGCCATGGACTTTGACGCCCTGGCCGGCCGCGGCTCCATGCTCGGCTCCGCCGGCATCATCGTGATGGATGAAGACACCTGCATGGTTGATGCGCTGCTCAATCTGGAGACCTTTTACAGCCACGAATCCTGCGGCCAGTGCACGCCCTGCCGCGAGGGCACCACGTGGATGAAAAAAATCCTCAGCCGCATCGAGCACGGGCAGGGCAGGCCGGAGGACCTACCGCTGCTGGAGGATATTGCGCGCCACATTCAAGGCCGCACCATCTGCCCGTTGGGCGACGCCGCCGCCATGCCTGCGGCCAGTTTCCTCAAGCAATTCAGGCAAGAGTTCGTCGAACATATCGAACAGAAAAAATGCCCACACTCAAAATAGACGATCAAGAGATCACCGTAGAGCCCGGCGCCTCTGTTTTGCAGGCGGCGCTGGCCAACGGCATCGAGATCCCGCATTATTGCTGGCACCCCGCTCTATCGGTCGCCGGCAGCTGCCGCATGTGTCTGGTGGAAATAGAAGGATCGCCCAAGCTGCAACTCTCCTGCGCCACGGAAGCGCGCGACGGCATGGTCGTTCGCACCCAAACCGATCAAGTCAGAGATGCGCGCAAAAGCATGCTCGAGTTTTTCCTCATCAATCATCCGCTGGATTGCCCGATCTGCGATAAGGCCGGAGAGTGTCTGCTGCAGGACTATACCTGGAAATATGGCACCTCGCATAGCCGTATGGTGGAGGATAAACGGGAACGGCCGACGAAAGACCTGGGCGGCCATATTCTGCTCTATCGCAATCGCTGCGTGCTCTGCAGCCGCTGCGTCCGCTTTTATCGGGAGGTCGTCGGCGAGCCCTATCTGTTTATCGAGCACCGCGGCTACCACAGCGATATCTCCATCTTTCCCGGCCGAGGGCTGACGCACAAAATGACCGGCAACATCGTCGAGATCTGTCCGGTGGGCTGTCTCATCGACAAGGACTTTCTCTTCCACGCTCGGGTGTGGAATCTGCAGAGGAGTAAAAGCGTTTGCCCCGGTTGCAGCAGCGGCTGCACTATTTATCTCGAGCACAAGGACCAACGCGTCTTTCGCATCCGCACCCGGGAGAACCCGGCCATGCAGCAACAGTGGATCTGCGACGACGGACGTTACCTGTATCATCGCTATGAAAACCTCAACCGTCCCGAGGGCCCTCGGACCCGTCAGGCCGGAACGCTCAAGCCCCAGACCTGGGAACAGGCGATGACCCACGCCGTAGAGGCCCTGCAGAAAAATCCGGGCCAGCTGGCCGCGGTGGGCTCTGCCTTTGCCAGCTGTGAAGAGAATTATCTGTTGCGCAAAATTTTCCGCCAGGTCCTCGAATGCGAACACCTCAGCTTTTATGCGCCGGCGATCGAGGAGGCGGATACGGTCTTTCGGAGCGGCTTTGCCGTGCGCGGCGATAAAAGTCCGAACCGCAAGGGCGCCGAACTGCTGTTGGGCGATCAAACGGATTTTTACCAGGCCATCGAAAGCGGACGGATCACCCGTTTGTTCCTGATCACCGGAGATCCGCTCCTGCGCCTCACAGCGGAGCAGAAACGGATCCTGGCCAAACTGCAAGAGTTGTGGGTGCTGGACATTCAAAGCACGGAATGGGACGATGTGGCCCACCACCTCTGGCCCATCGCCTGCTTTACAGAGACTCAAGGCGCCTATGTAAACGCACAGGGACAGGTGCAACGGTTTCAGCGCGCGCTGCAGCCGCCGCAAGGGGTCCGGCCGGGCTGGGAGGTGCTGCTGGATCTGCTGCGCAGGCTGGCGCCGGGCGCCAGTATGCTGTCCGCAACCGATGTGCTCGACGCACTGGCGATGGAAGAGCCGGCGTGGCGCACTATCAGCTATTTCAAACTGGGCGACCAGGGTCTGCCCATCGAATCAAGGTAAGCGCATGTTCGGAATGGATTGGATCGATCTGGCGATTCTGCTGACCAAGGCGATATTGGTCATTGCGGTCAATTTTCTCATCCTTATGATCATGGAGTTGGCTGAACGAAGAGTCAGCGCGTTTATGCAGGACCGCGTCGGGCCCAATCGAGTCGGACCGTTCGGCCTGCTGCAGCCCGTCGCCGACGGCATCAAATTTTTATTCAAAGAAGAGATCACGCCCAGCCAGGTGGAGAAAACGTTGTACTGGTTGGCTCCGGCGCTGGTGTTGGTGCCGGCCCTGCTGACGTTTTCAGTCATCCCCTTCGGCATGAGCTTTTTCGCCCTTGGCCGCGAGATCTCGCTGCAGATCGCTGATCTCCAGGTGGGTCTGCTGTTCATCTTTGCCCTGGTCTCCCTGGCGGTTTACGGCACCGTGCTCGGCGGCTGGGCGGCCAACAGCAAATATCCGCTGCTGGGGGGGCTGCGCGCCAGTTCACAGATGATCAGCTATGAGCTGTCGCTCGGCATGTCCATCATCGGCGTGCTCATGCTCGTCGGCTCGCTGCGGCTGAGCGACGTGGTGGCCTATCAGAGCGGCTCGCTGTTCTCGATTCTGCCGCGCTGGAACATCTTTACCCAACCGCTCGGATTTCTCATTTTTCTGATCGCTTCGTTCGCAGAGACGAACCGTCTACCGTTCGATCTGCCGGAGACCGAGCCGGAGCTGGTGGGCGGCTATCACACCGAATACAGTTCGATGAAGTTCGCCATGTTCTTTATGGGCGAGTATGTAGCGTTGATCACCACCTCGGCGCTGTTGACGACGCTGTTCCTGGGCGGGTGGGACGTTCCATGGGTGGACGAGGCCGCTCTCGGCCTCTGGGGCGTTTTTTTGTCCATGGCCGCCTTTGCGGTGAAAACCGGCTTTTTTCTTTTTCTCTTCCTGTGGGTGCGTTGGACGCTGCCGCGTTTTCGTTTTGATCAGTTGATGCATTTGGGTTGGAAGGTGCTGTTGCCGCTGGCTATCATGAACATCCTGGCCACCGGGCTGTTCCTGTACCTGGCAGCCCAGCGACCCCTGTTCTGAGACACGACGACCCGCAGCCTGGTCGGCCATCAAGAAACCGGGACGGCATACCGCCGTCCCTGCTGGATCGAAGGAGTCGAGGCTTTCATGTCGGTAAAACCTGTTGAATATCATGCGCACTGGAGCGATCGGTTCTACTTGTTTGCCGTACTCAAAGGCATGGTCATCACCCTCAAACATTTATTTCAAAAAAAATATACCGTGCAATACCCGGAAGTCAAATGGCAGGTCCCGAAAGGACATCGCGGCGCCATTCGTCTGAACAAGGACGAACAGGGCCGCATTCTCTGCGTCGCCTGCGAAATGTGCGCCACCGCCTGTCCGGCCAAGTGCATCACCATGACGGCCGCCGTGGCGCCGTGGCCGGACCGGGAGAAATATCCGCTCACCTTCGAGATCAACATGCTGCGCTGCATTCTCTGCGGCATGTGCCAGGAGGCCTGTCCGGAAAAAGCCATCGAACTCACCGAGATCTATGATTTCTCCGCCTATACACGCCAAGACCTCATCTGGGATCGGGAAAGGCTGTTGAAAAATTACGATCTGACCTGTGATGGCCGATATTATGAGCGCAGCCGGGAGGAGACCGGACTGTAGATCCATGGACCCGGTCGGACTGTCAGCCTTCGAAGGGATAAACATGAGTTGGTTTTTTTTCATTCTATTTGCCGCTCTGGCCGTGGGTTCGGCCATCGCGATGATCAGCCGTAAAAACCCGGTGTACAGCGCGGTCTTTCTGATCATCACGTTCTTCGCCGTGGCCGGATGCTATTACCTGCTGCAGGCGCCTTTCTTGAGCATCGTGCAGATCATCGTCTATGCCGGCGCCATCATGGTGCTGTTTCTTTTCGTCATCATGCTGCTCAACCTGCGCGATGAAATCCGGCTGCCGCTGCACGGTCCCTATCAGGTCGCTTTTGCTGCGCTGTTCGCCGCCATCCTGCTGCTGCAGCTGGTTTTGTTCATCGTGGCCGCTGTGCCCACGTTCCACTCGAGCGCCGGCCAGGAGGCGGTGTTGGGAGAGGTCGAACCGTTGGGGCTGCTGCTCTTCACCAAATACAGCTATCCCTTTGAGATCGCGTCCCTGGTGCTGCTGGTCGCCATCATCGGCGCCGTGGTTCTGGGACGGAAAAAATTGCCCAAGGAGTTTTAACAGGACGGTAAAAGCTGTTCCGCCATTCTGGTTTTTGAAGGCCGCCCGGTTTCGGCAGAGAAAATCCGCCC
>JAKJDB010000811.1 GCA_022706175.1 Candidatus Zhuqueibacterota bacterium
CGGCGTCAGGACGGTTGAAGTAGCGCTCCGCCTCATCCCAAAGCGTCTCGATGAGAACACGCGGAAAATATGCCATGAGGGCGCACAGGGCGGAGGCGAATGCGGCTAAACGGTGTGGCCGGGGCGCCGCTCCAACGATCCCGGTAAGACGCGTGACGGAGACTATCAGCGCCTCGTCGTAACCCAGCGACGTGAGGGCGCGCGGGATGAAGGAACCGTCATGGCTGGTGAAAAGGGCGATAAGTGAAAGCCAGAGCGCCGCCCCCTCGCGGAGCGATAGCATTTCGCGTCCACGGATCCCTGAGGTTGGAATTCCAGCCAGTGCCAGCGCTGCTGAAGCCTTGTCCATATGCCCGTTGGTACGGCAAAGGACCGCCATGTCGCCCCATGGGCATCCATACTCAGCTTTTTTTTGTATGATTGCTTCAATAAACCGATCATAGGCCGGATCGTCGCCGATACCGCAAGCGGCTGAGATAACCGCCACCTCGGAGATGCCACTGTAATGATGCTTCGGCTTTTTAGGCGGCGCCTGAAGGTTGACTTTGTCGGTTCCGGCAAAAAGATCAGTAACGAGATTGTTGAAGAAGTCGATGAGAATCGGAGTCGAGCGGTAGTTGTAGGGCAGTGTCTCGGCAGCGATCTGTCCACTCTGCAGGGCAGGGGCGATGCAGGCCCTCAGCTGATCGGGTGCCGCATCCCGCCATTGGTAGATCGACTGTTTCCAGTCACCCACGATGAAGATCGACCGTTCCCCCTCGGCATTCTCCCCCACCGAACCGAGGATATCATCGATCAGTGGTCGGAGCAGGGCAAACTGGATCTGCGATGTATCCTGGAACTCGTCGAGGAGGAGATGCGCCGTCCGATGGAATCCCAGTTCATAGAGGCGCGCCATGAAGAGGGGGCGTTCCTGGCTGCCCGGTCCGTCAAGGGCAATGAGCTCTTTGGGGATATCATCGAAATAGAGCCGGCCGAATCTTTTCTTCTCTTCGGCAAGCACTGCGGCCCGAAAGGCGCTGAAGCGCTTGAGAATGGCACTACGCAATCGCTTGGTGTTGATGAGATGTTCGGCGATGTGGCGGCGCATCGGGGCATAGATTTCTCGCAAAACGGCGTAGGCTGGTGTTCCGCGGTCGGCTGCGGCCACCTTTACGTCAGCCACATCCGATTTAACGAATAACGCCTTGCCGAGTTCCACTTCAGCAATCGGCTTGAGGAGGGGAACCACCACCTGCGTGTGCAGGACTCCCTTCGTCACCTCCGCGACCGCCTGCACCTGTGCCCGCAACCGTTCGTACTCAGCAGCAAGGCGCTTCTGGTTGCCCATGAGCTCGTTAAGCATGTTGTCTGGACATATCCATGCCTCCAGCGTCTCATTACTTTTATCCAGTGCTTCGACCAGCGACTCGGGCGGCATGTTGAGGATGCGCGCCGCGATCAGGATGCTTTCGATGTTGGCGAGAATGAGCGGATGCTGAAAGAAATGCTCATCGGCAGCCGCGGTGATGATCGCCCTCTCGTGATCGTCGGCTACCTGTGGCACATAGGCTTCCGTCGAGAGGAACCGGTGGAAGAGAGCATCTATTGTCGAGAAGTGGACCCTGGCTGCTCGCATGATTAGTCGCAGTTTACCAACGGGGCTCTCATCACCCTTTTCGATGGCTTCGAGGATCCGTTTTTCCATTTCGGCCGCAGCGGCGCGGGTGAAGGTGGCGGCGACAACAAATCCCGTCTCCTGCTCGATATGGCGGTGGACCTCCTTGGTCAGGCGGAATGTCTTCCCCGAACCGGCTGAGGCGGTGACAAAGAGGCTTTTCACCATTGGCGGCCTCCCGTCCGGTAGAGATCCGGCTTGAGACAGAGCGCTTTGTGGGGGCAGTAAGAACAGCCTTCAGCACGGTAGTTGGGAACGAAGTGCTCCAGGGCCAGCAGCCTGTCGAG
>JAKJDB010000065.1 GCA_022706175.1 Candidatus Zhuqueibacterota bacterium
CAAATGCATGAAAGTGTGTCCTGCTGATGCCATCGCGCGGGACACTTTCAATGGTGTCGCCTGCCGTGAGGCCCATAAGAAAATGGCGGAACAGGAATGTGATGGTTCCTACGTTTATGAGTGTGAGAAATGCTTGCGCGTCTGTCCAATTGGAAGACAGCCAAGAGAAATTAAAGTCAGGTTCAAGCACAGGGCGATAAGCAGCGAACAAACGGATGCAGTGGACGCCTAAGAACGGCGCCACTTTTACGCCTTGTTGATTTCTGCTTACTAATTGCATTGGAACCAATCGCATGAATCCATGGATTCAAATACTCGTTGTTATTGGCATTCTCTTCTTTCTTTCTATAGCGCTCATTCTTGTGCGTAAAGACAGGTTCCGTAGTGGCGGCAGCCTCGACAACGCACTGCAGGCATTCCATGCTTCATTCGAACCAGGAGCTCGACATACCCTTGTCGAATCTCAAAAAGAACAGATCGAAGAGGATGACAGCGGAGCGCCGCCTTTACTCGACAAAACGGAATAATTTTAGGAGATAAGGTCCTATGCGTGCATTAAGTATCAGACAGCCCTATGCTGAGATGATCCTGCGAGGAGTCATGCGTATTGAATACCGTTCAAGGCCGACGCATATAAGAGAAAGAGTGTATATCTACGCCGCCATGGCCCCTGGAGATCAGGATGATTTCAAGAGTATTAAATGCAAACCAGGGGCGTTGCCAACAGGAGTCCTGATCGGCTCCGTTGAGATCGTCGCATGCACCAGAAAAGGAGATACCTATCATTGGCATTTGCAAAATCCCAACATGAAAAAAACAACAGGAAAAACATTGTTAGTTGCCCTGCTTGCCCTGGCCGGCCTCTTTTCATGGACGGCGGGCTATAGCCAAGGCAATCCAGCGGGCAACCCCAACCGTCCCAAGATTGTAAACGTCATCAACTTTATCCGCCTTCTCGAGCCGAGAGACCCGCAAATAACGAAGGATGTGTTGTATCAGACTGTGGTTAAGCAGATTGAACTGATGAAAACGTACCATCTGCCGGGCACTTTTCTACTGCAGTACGATGCCTTGATGGACCCGCGTTATCAGCAGCTGCTCAAAAGCCTGCCGCCCGGTTCTTTTGAAATCGGCGCCTGGTGGGAGATTCCCCAGCCCCTGGCAGAAAAATCCGGACTGAAATGGCGGGGCCGTTATCCCTGGGACTGGCACGCGGACGTCGGTTTTACAACAGGCTATACGCCGGATGAACGTGAACGACTGGCCGATGTTTACATGAACGATTTTAAAAACATCTTTGGCTATTATGCAAAATCAGCGGCCTCGTGGTTCATCGATGCCCATACCCTCGACTATCTACAACGTAAATACGGCATAACCGCCTCGGCAAATTGCAAGGATCAGTATGGCACAGACGGCTATACCCTCTGGGGCGGATACTGGAATCAGGCTTATTACCCGAGCAAGCTCAACTCGTACATGCCTGCCCAGAACGCTGAAAACCAGATCCCGGTACCCATCTTCAGGATGCTGGGAAGCGACCCCATCCGCCAGTACGACAGCGGACTGGGCAGCAACGGCCAGGGCGTCGTCACCCTTGAACCCGTTTACAAATACGGCGGAGGCGACTCCGCCTGGGTGAACTGGTATTTTAATGAATTTGTAAACGGAGAGTGCCTGGAATTCGCCTACACCCAGGCCGGCCAGGAAAATTCGTTTACCTGGGATGCCATGAAAAAAGGGCTGGAGCTGCAAATACCGTTACTGGCCCGGCTTCGTGATGAAAATAAAATCCGAGTAGAAACTTTGGCAGAGTCCGGAGAGTGGTTCAGAAAGAATTACAAAGTAACTCCGGCCACATCGGTAACGATTAACAATGATCTGCCGCCGGGCAACCTGAAAACCGTATGGTTCAACAGCAGGAACTACCGGGTTAATATCCTCTGGGAAAACAACACGCTGAGGATACGGGATATTCATATTTTCAATGAGAAGATTCCATCGGTCTATGAAAAGGCGCCGACCACCTCGAACGAATGCAAATTTTTGACTTTGCCCTTCGTCGACGGGTTTCTGTGGAGTGATGCGCAGCAACTAGCCGGACTGCGGCTGAAAGTCAGGGTGGATGGAAAAGAAGAACTATTGACAGGCGGTGATCCGGCCATAACGAGCTCCCGCAATGGAACTCTGCATATCGGATGGCCTCTCAAATCGATCAAAGGAACGTTTATCCTGGAGCTGAATGAGCGCGAAATCAAGATGGCGCTGAAAAGTGATCAAAAGGCCGACTGGTTTCTGGATCTCACTTCCGCTGAAAAGAAAAAACTGCCTTTCACAAAATTCGACCGCAGGAAAATGGATTGTCAGTTCGAAGGCTTCAACTATGCGGTTAGAGCGGTAAACGGCACGTTTGCCTCTTTTTCTGCAGAGTCCGGTTTTAGAATCTATCCGCAACACGACAGAATCGGTTTAAAGCTGGCGCAATAAATCCAAGCATGCTTGTTGAACAGAAAAACAAAAAATGAGCTTATTCCCTCGAGCTCGCTCTTTGAGCAAAAAAGCAATCGTTGCGGAGGAACACATGAAATCCGCTCGAATTCTACTGCTGATGGCGGCTGTATGGTCGCTTGGTCCGGCGCACGCTGCCGAGGGCTTTACCGCACATTATTTTTATCACCGGGCTGATTCCATTGCACAGCTCCATTTCAATGCCCCTTATGATTTGGTGGTCCTCCGAAGCGACACCATCGACCAGACGGGCACCTCGGAATGTTGGAAAGCGATATTTCAGAACGAGGAAAAAACGTTAATCCTATCTTTTCAAAACGGCCATACTTCACTAACCGTTCATCCTTGTTGCTTAACAGGGAATGCCGTCATAAGGTCATCAGAATGGATCGACAGCGATTCAGCGCTGGCCATCGCTGACAAAAATGGCGGCGAAAAATTTCGCTCTCATTTTCCTCAATATTCAATCAGTACAGATCTGGGAGGGGAATCCGGTTATCCGGTTATTGAATGGAGAATAACCTACCAATCCCTGCTTTTTTCCGAAACCCGATTAACGGTATCCGTCAAAGCCTATACCGGTGATCTTTATTACAAATGGGATCCAAAGCCTGTCTCCTATTTTCCTCTTCGCGTCGGCGACCGATGGAGCTATTACAGTACAGAGACCGGCAGCTCCAAAGAACCCATTGAATTCAACGCGGTTACTGACAGCGTCCTTATTCAAGGCAGAACGTATTTCGGGTATAATGGCAGTTATTTTCGTTCGGATTCTTTTGGCCATGTTTATCGATATCATGAGAATAGGGACATTCTGTGGTTTGATTTTACCAAGGCCGAAGGAGAAAGCTATGAGGTGGACTTTGGCGGCGCTCATTTCAAGGTTACCACGACCAGTCGCCACGCGATGGTGCATAATTGGGCGGGCAAATTTACAGATTGTCTGAGTCTCTTTTTTGACGATTCCACCTTTTCCGATGAGCAATTCGAATATGTTTTTGCAGAAAACATGGGCATCGTTCGACAAAATCTGGCGCATGCCATCTGGCTGGAACTGTATGAGGCGACCATCCAAGGAACCCACTATCCGGATTTACGTAATTATTTCCCATTAGAATTTGGCAACTATTGGTTTTATAAGGAAGACGGTATCGATGATTTAATTCGTGTGCGGATTCTCGACACCCTCACGGTAGATGGAAATGCCTGCGCATATTATGGAGTAAATAAGGGGACGGCTGATTTGATTTTTGCGGATGACCTAGGCCGGATTTGGCACTATAAAAACAATAGACCGGTCTTGTGGTTCGATTTTACCATCGCAGACGGTGATAGCTATTTCTATCATCCTGATTCAACGATGCTAAATTATACGGTCCAAGTGCTGAAGCACAGGTCCATCACAACTCAATTCGGCGTCTTGAAGGAATGCGTTACCTTTATTTTTGATGATCCCCATGCGGTCGACGAAGAAAGGACTTGTACTTTTGCTCCCAATCTTGGCATCGTAGAGATTCGGAGCGGTAGGGGCATTCACCAGGTATTGGAATCCGCCGGTATACGCGGTAAACTGATTACCGGCATTTCATCAAACAAGACGGCCTTTCCACAAAAAGTCAGCTTGGAACAAAACTACCCCAATCCCTTTAATCCAAGTACGACGATTGCCTACGAAATAGAGACGGCCGGGGAGGTCGAGTTTAACTTGTATAACATGCTGGGCCGGCGCATCCGCACATTCAAAGTCTTTAACACTCCTGGTGTTCATCGATTTGACCTGTCAGCAAAAAACTTGGCCTCCGGCGTTTACCTGTATGAAATCAAGTCCGGCCACTGTTCAGAACGGAAAAAGCTGGTCGTTCAAAAATAGAATTCTTTCTAACCCGGCTGCGTACAACAAACAGGCGCTGAAGCGGCGGAATGGACCTGCCCCTACCCGGGCATGGTGATGCCCTGGTGGGACTTTTATGATGAAAAATCCAACCTTGGACGTTATCATGCCTATCCCGACTCCCTCTTTCGCTTCAGCAGCTGGCATACTTTTCTCATGCCCGATCACGCCGGTGAATCCAAAGGAGCACATAGCGCTCTTCCACCCCACCCTAGCAGTACCTGCACGGAGAATGACTATGCGAAACCAAACCCGCGCACAGATCCTCTATCTCTCCCATGGTGGTGGCCCGTTGCCGATTCTTGGCGATGATAGCCATCAGGCGATGGTGGATTTCATGCACCGGCTTTCCGGCCGGCTCAAAAAACCGGATGCCATCCTGGTCATAAGCGCCCATTGGGAAGAAAAAGTCGCGACGGTATTAGGCGCAGCCAAACCGCCGCTGCTGTACGATTACTACGGCTTTCCGGACGAAGCCTATGCGATCACCTATCCGACGCCGGGAAGCCCAGAGCTGGCGCAGCATATCATTGCATTACTGAACCGCCGGCAGATTCCGGCGAGCATCGATGTTCAACGGGGCTTGGACCATGGCGTGTTCGTGCCGTTGAAATTGATCTATCCCCAGGCGGATATTCCGGCGCTGCAAGTGTCGCTGCTGCGCGGGTTGAATCCGGCCGCGCATATGGCACTGGGAAAAGCACTCCGCCCATTGATGGCGGAAAATATCCTGGTGGTCGGCTCCGGCTTTTCATTCCACAATATGGGTGCTTTTACCTGGCAGAGAAACAGCCCGCCGGATTCCGCCAATGACGATTTTCAAAACTGGCTGATCGAGGTCTGCACCAGCCGGATTTTACCGGGGGAGCGCGAACGGCGTCTTGTAGCGTGGGAACAAGCTCCGGCCGCCCGCTACTGTCATCCGCGGGAGGAGCATCTGCTGCCGCTGCACGTCTGTGCCGGTATGACGGACCAGCCGGCGACCGTGGTGTTTGATGACTCTATTTTGGGTAAGCGTGCGGTCGCTTTTCTATGGTAGACGGATCGATTCAGGCAATAAAAGGTCATTCCGCCGCTGCGTGAAACCGGCTTGACCTCCCACCAGGCGAGGACGGAAAAAAACAACATGCATTTTTTCCCAAGTGATGGCTGTTCGAACGGCAGTGCACTCTAACCAAAAGTGTAAAACCCTTAGAAAACCAACAGGAGATTATATGGCAAAGAATGATCTCAAGACCAGGGTGAACAAAGCCAGTGTGACGGAATTCCTCAACAACGTCACCGACGAGCAAAAACGGAGCGACAGCTTTGAAATCCTCGAGATGATGAAAAAGATCACCAAAGAGGAGGCGAAAATGTGGGGCGCGAGCATCGTCGGCTTTGGCAGCTATCACTACAAAGGAAAAGGCGGGCGCGAAGGCGACTGGATGCTGATCGGTTTTTCGCCTCGCAAGCAAAACCTGGTGCTGTACCTTATGGGCGGTTTCGACACGCACGCCGACCTGTTGAAAAAACTGGGCAAATTTACATCCGGCGTGGGCTGTCTCTACATTAAAAAGCTGGAGGATGTGGATAAAAAGGTCCTTAAAGAGCTGGTGCAGGCCTCTTTCAAGAAAATGAAAGAGCAATACAAATAATCGGCAAAGAACAGAAGGCTCTGCTGCCTCTGCCGGATTCAGCCGGTCTGTTTAATGATCCAGGGAAGATTCGAGGTCAGTGAATAGAGCGGCACGTTACCCTGTGCCCGCCCCCAGCGCCGCTGGGATTCAAATCGAGTTCAGGCCTTTTTACGCCGGGTGATCAGCCGGAAAGCGATCCAGAAGGTAAGCAGAATGAGGATGGCCATCACCATTGGCAGGAGGATGGACAAAATCGGCGTGACGATGGCGGCGATGTTCTCTCCCGAGGCCAGCAAAAAGTTGGCGGCTCCCCCGGTGGTCCCGCTCGATCCCAGCCGCAGGGCAGCGGTGGCCCCCTGCACCAGGGCCGCCGAGCCGCCGCCGAGGATAAAACTGCTGAGCCATTTCACCATCTCATTATCGATGGGCAGCACCGAGGCGGAGATCAAAGTCCCGGCGCCGATGGATAGGGGTGTGGAGATGTGATCGAGCAGATTGTCGACAAAAGGAATGTAATAGGCGGCGATTTCCACGACCGTGGCCACGCCGAGGCTGCCGAGCCCTGCGTTGCTCGAGAGCCAGGCAAAGCTCTCATTCATCGGCAGAACGCCGAACCGCGCGGCGATCCCGGCGATGAGGAGCGGGATAAAGACGCGAAAGCCGGTGCCGGCGCTCAGGCCGATGCCCAGAGCCACGGCGGTGAGAATCTCTTTATCCATCATTCGCTTGATTCCTTTGATGAAACGTGAGCTCTCGATCCAAGGCCATGATCATAGCAAAGATGTCCTCGCTGCTGATCCGGCGGTAAATTATCCAATATAGAGCTGAAAAGCAAACTGAAAAAAAATGCCCGCGTTACCTGCCCTTTGCTGACTGGTTGCTGCAACGAAAGCTGGATTTCATTCCGGATAAAAAAAAATAACACCGGCTTAATCCCCCGACTTGGATCCCGTATCTAAGAACAGAAATCTCAATTTTGCTGAGAAAACAGCCCGAAAACCACACCATCTAACTCCTCACGCAACTATGATGTGATGTGATGTTTTTTCTTGCTTTTGACCATTCTCTTTTCTATACTGAAGAACGATGAAAACTTGCGCTGCACATGCCGGGCCCAGGCCCTTATATCAAATCCTCATCGAACAGTACAAGCAGGCGATTCTCACCCAAATCTACCCGCCTGGCGGCCAGATCGATTCAATCAACGAGATGATCCGGCGCCACGGTGTCTCGCGCGAGACCGCTAAAAAAGTACTGCAATCCTTGAGGGAACAAGGCCTTATCGTGCAAAAATCGGGGAAGGGCTCGTTCATCGCCGACCTCGGGCCGCTGCAAAACGTCTGGGGCGTCATCGTCCCCTTCTTTTCTTCCCAATTCGAACAGCTCCTCCACCATTTGCGCCAACAGATAGCCCCTTTAGGACGCCGGCTCGAAGCATTCCTCGATTACAACAGCTGGCAGGAGGAGGTCCGCCTGGTCGGACAACTGATCAATGAGCGCTATGAAGCGGTGATTGTTGTCCCCACTTTTGACGAATCCAAAACCGCGCAGTTTTACCGACGCCTGCAGACCGGCAAGACCATCGTCAGCCTGCTCAACCACACCATGACCGGTTCGTCTTTTTCGTATGTCATTCAGAGTTATGATCTGGGCGTACACCGGGCGGCGCAGTATCTGTTGCAGCGCTGTCGCGGCCCGATCGGCTATATCAAAAACCAGACCTGGCCGGGACACAATATGGTGCAGCAGGTGATGCAGGAGACCTTCTGCGCCCATCTGCACCAGGCCGATGCGGCAAGAGTGTGCGCCGTCATCGACAACCTGGATTCGCTCGATCGCGAGGCCTTTCTCGCTCTGCGGTTGAGCGGACTTTTTTGCTGCGACGACATCGATGCGGTGCGCATACTCGGCCGACTGAAAGAGTGGAATGCCTATTCAGCTGAAAAAATCGCCCTTGTCAGTTATGGCAACACCGATCTAGCGCGATTCTTCACCCCTGCCATTACTTCGATCGATCCCCATTACGCCGAGATGGCCGCCCTGACCACTGAGATCATTCAAGCCTCCCGCCAGGGGAGAGATATTTCTTTTTATCAATATGTCCTGCAGCCGGACCTGGTGGTTCGACAAACATGAACAAAGGAGCGAACGATATGGCCAAAACATCGATTGTTGACGCGGTCAAGAGCGGCCGCATTCTCATCTCCGACGGCGCCTGGGGAACTTTTTTGCAGGCCAAAGGGCTGAAATCCGGCGAATGCCCGGAATCGTGGTGTGTCGAGAGGCCGGATGATGTTTTCGATATCGCCAAAAGCTACATCGATGCCGGCAGCGATATGATCGAGACCAACAGTTTTGGCGGATCGCGATTCAAGTTGAGCCATTACGGACTGGCGGATCGCGCCGTTGAGCTCAACCGCGCGGCCGCGCAGATTTCCCGGCGCGCCGCCGGACCGGACCGCTGGGTGATCGCCTCGATCGGACCGACAGGCAAAATGCTGCTCATGGGGGATGTCAGCGAAGAGGAGCTGTATGACGGTTTCAAGGAACAGGCGATGGCGCTGGCAGAGGGCGGAGCAGACGCCATCTGTGTCGAAACCATGAGTGCGATCGACGAGGCCTCCTTGGCGGTGCGCGCCGCACGCGAGAACACCGCCTGTGAGGTGATCTGCACGTTTACTCTGGAGCGCACTCAAAAAGGCACCTATCGCTCGATGATGGGCGTATCGCCCGCCGGCGCCGCACAAGCCGCATTGGATGCCGGCGCTCATATCATCGGCGCCAACTGCGGCAACGGCCTGAAGCGCATGGTGGATATTGTCACTGAAATGAAGCCGGTCGCCGGCGAGGTTCCGATCCTGGTGCACGCCAATGCCGGTTTGCCGCAAAACATCAACGGCAAGGATGTTTTTCCTGACACGCCGGCGGATATGGCCGCGCTGGTTCCGGCGATCATCGAGGCCGGGGCACGCATCATCGGCGGCTGCTGCGGCACCACTCCGGCGCATATTCACGCCATCAAACAAGCCGTATTTGCCTGATCCTGAACCGATAACTTGGAGAATCGCCATGCTCCTTCAACAACCCCGTTTTCTCGCCACCGGAATCGGCAGCATGCCCTTCACCGACATCGAGCATAGCGTCGAGGTCTCTTTGACACGTCTGCCGATGGCGCCGTTCTGGCCCCAATTGCCCAAAATCAGCTTGAACGAACAGATGGAAATCCAGTATTCCGAAGGCATCCCCTGCAGCGTCATCGACCAGGAGAAAAAGCGGCTCTACATCGACACCTCCGGCGACTATTCAGAAAGTTTTGCGCAATTTTACGAAGCGTACATGAACGCCATGGATCCGGATACGGGAAACGGCGATTGTTCGCCGCTGGCGAT
>JAKJDB010000812.1 GCA_022706175.1 Candidatus Zhuqueibacterota bacterium
ACACAAAAGACGTTGCGGGTGGACGCCAATGAGGGCTGGAAGGACAAGGAGCTGGCGTTGCGCAAGGTGGAATGGCTGGCGCACAACGGCGTGGATCTGGTGGAGCAGCCCATGCCGGCGCACATGCTGGAGGAGACAGCCTGGGTGAAAGAGCGGGCGACCATCCCCATCATCGCCGATGAGTCGGTCAAGACGAGTCGGGACATTCCGGCCCTGGCCCAGGCCTTTGACGGCATCAATATCAAAGTGGATAAAGCCGGCGGACTGCAGGAGTCGTTGCGGATGATCTGGATGGCGCGATCTTTGGGAATGAAGATCATGTTGGGGTGCATGGTCTCCAGCTCGCTGTCCATCACCGCTGCGGCGCATCTGTCGCCGTTGACCGATTTCCCCGATCTCGACGGCAATCTGCTCCTGGCTCAGGATCCTTTTCAAGGGGTGACGGTCAGAGAAGGGTGGCTGATTCTACCGGACAAGCCGGGTCTGGGAGTCAGCGGAGATTTTTAAGCCGCCGGGATCGCCTGCGGTTTGCCGGCAAGCCCATAATCAATAGGACGATCCTGAACCATGATGTCGCTTGCCAAAAAAGAAGAACAGGTGCTGCAGCAGATGCAGCAGCATCTGCTGCAAACGCAGCTGTGCCTGCAGTCGTGCAGAAAGCTGTTCGATCGCTATCTGGATAACGATGCCGCAGCCTGTGAGGCGTTATGGCTGGAAGTGCAGGACCGCGAACATCAGGCCGATGTGCTGCGCAGAACCGTGTATGATCTGTTGAGCGAGGGCGCTTTCCTGCCTCTGTTGCGCGGCGATCTGCACCGGTTGGTGGACACTCTGGATGACGTGGCCGGCGTCGGCGAAGATCTGACCGATAAACTGGTCTGCGAGCATCCGGTGCTTCCGGCTGCTGTGGTCCCGCAGCTGCAGATCATTTTCGACAAGACCATGAATCAGCTGGAAGAGATGGTGCAGGTGGTGCAGCTGTTTTTGCGCGATCATACCGCGATCAGCATCAGGGCCCACGAAGGCCTGCAACGGATTCTGGCCGTGGAGCACGAGATCGATCTGATCGAGCACCAGTTGACGCGATCCCTGTTTGCCTCGGGACTGTCCCTGGCGGAAAAAATGCACGTCAAACAGGTGTTGTCGCAAATGGCCGAGATCTCCAACCGAATCGAGGATGTCGTCGATTGCCTGGCCGAGATCATGATCAAGTTTCAGGCCTGAGTCCGGATGATGTGGCCATTCAGCAGCGGCGCCGTTCTCGGTTGGGCGTTGGGCGCCAATGACGCTTCCAATGTCTTTGGCACCGCGGTGGCGACGCGGTTGATCCGGTTTCGCACCGCCGCCATTCTGATCATCGTATTTCTGCTGATCGGCGCTGTGCATGAGGGCCCCAAATGCATGATCACGGTCAACGCAGTGGCACAGACCACCGTGACCACCGCTTTTCTGGTGACCTTGAGCGCCGGACTGGTGATGCTGGTGATGTCGGTGCTGGCGCTGCCCGCCTCTTCCTCTCAGGCTTTGATCGGCGCTCTGCTGTTCATCGGTTGTGTGGAGGGTGCGCCTGACTGGGGCGTACTGACAAAGATCGGCCTGTGCTGGCTTTTGACGCCGGTCTCCGCCGGCTTGTTGAGCGCGCTGTTGTACATTCTCCTCGGATTTTTGCTGCGGCCGGCGCTGAACCATGTGATGTGGCGCACCCCGGTCTTGCGCTACGCCGTGATTTTGACCGGCTGTTATGGCGCGTACAGCCTGGGCAGCAACAACGTAGCCAATGTCTTCGGCGTCTATGTCGGCGCCGGGCTGCTCAGCGCCCACTCCGCCGCTCTCTACGGCGGGCTGGCCATTGCGCTGGGCGTTGCGACCTATAGCCGCAGAGTGATGATGACCGTCGGCCGGGATATCGTTCCCCTGGACGCGTTTTCCGCCTTCATCACC
>JAKJDB010000066.1 GCA_022706175.1 Candidatus Zhuqueibacterota bacterium
TGCAGATGGCTGAACCCCACCAGCGCCACACTGATGCGCGGATCGTTGATGAGAAAACGCAGTCCGCCCTGCACCACGGTCTCATTCTCCCGAGTGCGAAGAAAGTCGAAGCGGTCGGGATGTTGCGGGATCAGGCCGCCGCCCAGGGGGTTCATCACCACCACGCCGGCGCCGAGGCGCGCCGCCGTTTCCACCGCCTTTTCCCGGTAGGAAAAGTTCATCGCCGAATAGCCCAGCAACACACCCGCAAAGGGAAAGTCCTGCAACACGGTCTCTACCTCCTCGCCCTTCATATGCGATGAGATGCAGATATGACGGATCAACCCCTCCTGGTGCAGGCGTTCAAACTCTTGCAGAGCGCCCTTGGTTTTACGGCCGTAATAATCCTGCAGCGACATGACGCACCAGACGTGATAGAAATCGATGTACTCCAGGTTCATCCGGCGAAGGGACTGTTCCAGGTCTTTGCGAATGGCCGACGGTTCAGCGCGCAGGCTTTTCGTCGCCACATAAAACGGCCGCTCTTTACGGGTTTTGTTCATCTCTTTAAAAGCGACGCCGAACAGTTCCTCCGATTTGCCATAGTTGGGTGCGGTATCGAAATAGGTGATGCCCGCCTCATAGGCGGAGCGCACCAGGCCGGCGCAGGCCTCCACGTTTCTTTGATCGGCGAAGCGCATGCCGCCGAACCCGATGACAGACACCCGTTCCGTCCCTTTGCCATAGTTGCGATAGATCATACGTCTTCAACTCCTCCGCCCGGCGCAGTGCAAACCGCCGGACGATAAAATTCATTTTGAAAAACACAAAAAAACGTTAAATTGGTAATGTTTACTTAACTGCAAGCTCACTGTTTGGGTGTCCCTATCATGCAAAAAACGCTGGACCAGAAAATCGCCCGTATACTGGCTGATTCACAGTGCAAGGATTTTATGCTGGCTGATGCCAAGGATGCCGATATGGCGTTCGGCATCGCTGCCCCGGGCAAAAGCCCCGAGCACCATAGCCAGGAGGGAAAATACCGCACGCTGGCCGAATATCGCGAACAGATCCGTCAGGTCATCCACCAGGCCAAGGTGGACATCGTTCTGATGTCCGCTTCCACCAACGAACTGCTGACGATCGAAGAGCGTCTGTTCGACAACAGCCCGATCACTCCGGCGGCGCGGGCCAATGACGCCACCGATGTGCATGTGATCACCGGCGGCCATTATATCGATCAACCGGCGCGGCCGTTTCGATCCGCCACCATCGACCACATCCAGTGCGGAAAATACACCTGTCAACCGGAGGAGCGGAAACTCGGCGCGAACCTGGGGCTGTATTCAGTGACCTTCACCAACGATCTGCAGCTGGATCTGCACACGTTGGAGATGTTCAAGTCCTTCCGCCTCGAAGCGGAGCAAAAAGGATTCCGTTATTTCCTCGAAGTGTTCAATCCCAACATCGGCCAGGCGGTGCCGCCGGAAAAGCTGGGGCAGTTCATCAACGACCACATTGTCCGCGATTTGGCCGGAGTCACCAAGGCCGGCCGGCCGCTTTTTCTCAAGGTGGTTTACCAGGGGCCCAAGTTCATGGAGCAGCTGGCGAGCTATGACCCGACCCTGATCCCCGGCATCCTCGGCGGCGCTTCGGGCACCACGCTGGACGCTTTTCAACTGCTGGCGGACGCCAAAAAGTACGGCGCCCGCATCGCGCTGTACGGTCGCAAGATCAACAACAGCGAACACCAGCTCGCCTTTATCTCTTTTTTACGCCTGGTGGCTGACGGCGACCTGGCGCCGACCGAGGCGGTGGAAGCGTATCACGGGGTGCTGCAAAAGCTGGGCATCAAGCCCTACCGCAGCCTGCAGGAGGACCTGCAGATCACCAATCCCGCCGTGGCCTATGGCGGTTCGTCGCATCAGGTGACAGTGCCGGCCGCGGTGACGGCAAAGACCGAGCCGGATTTCAGCAAAATGACGGCCAAAGAAAAACTGGACTATCAGCGCAGACGGTTGCGCGCCTGAACAGGGGCTGAACCGGCCCCGCTCCACTCACTTCCTTTTCAATAAAAATGTTTTAATCTCATAGGGCGAGTAACTGAAACGCAACAGGCCGGATTTAAACGACGCCGGTTTGGCGTCCCGCTCCATGAGGTTGCATTCCTGCACCGCGGCCACTGGAAAATGAAACTGCACCGCCGCGTCGCCTGCCATGCCCTGGCTTTCATATACGCGCAGAATCACCTCCTCCGAATCCTCCGCCTGTTTACAGGTCTCCACGCAGAGAGAATCGCCCTTGGCGATTTCAATAAATCCGTACCGTCCGGGCAAAGCAAGTCCTTTGGCAGTCGGTTTAGCCGCTTTGGGTGCATGGGCGGTGAGGGGCGCGTTCAATTCGCCGCCGCGACGCACCACATGGCTCCGCTGCCATCCACCCGAGTGCGGATAAAGGCTGTAAGTCAGATGATGAACGCCGTCATCCGTCGGTGCGCCAAATTGCACATGCCAGCTGGGTTCTATCGGATCCGGGCAGTAGCCGGAACGTAGCAGAGTTAAGCGCAGCAGGCCATTGTGCGCATCGTAGCCATACTTGCAATCGTTCAACAACGCCAAACCGTATTGGTGATCGGAGACATCGGCCCACCGTTGCGCCGGAACCTCAAACTTGGCCTTTTCCCAGGGTGTGTCTGAGCTGAGGGTCCGTTCCAGGACGCCGAATTGAATCTCATAATGGGCTCTGGCGTTGGGCGATGGGATGGGAAAGCCCACTTTGAGGACCGTGCGCCGTTCATGCCAATCCACCTCGGTGCAGAAATCGATGCGACGCAGATGCCGGTAGAAATAGATGTCCTGCGAAAGGCGCGAATCTTTGCTCTTGTGCACAGCCCGCAGAATGGTGCAGATCGGCCCGGAGGCGACCACCTTGACGGATTCCGGCTGAAACAGCGCCAGCGGATGGTCCCAGTAATCGTCGTCCAGATCCCACGCCTCATATTCATTGGGATAATCCAAAAACGTCTGAAAAACATTGCCCGGCTGCTGGCGGGTGAACAGCTCGCGTTCCTGTTCCACGTCATAGAGCCGTTCCAGCTGCCCCTGATCGTTCCATTTGATTTTGTAATAAGGCGTTTCCACGCTCTGAATCGATACACGATCACCCGGTTCAGCGCTTTTCTTGCGCCCTTCGCGCACACGGTAAGCGGCATACCCAAGAGAGGGGACCTCTTTGGCCAGAATCAGGCAGGTGACGCGATTTTTTTCCACCCGCAGGATCTGCAACGCCACCGGCTCATCCTGATCGTCAACAATATGAAACTTGTCATCGCTGCGGTTCAGCGTCAGCTGAACGACATCGGTGCGGGCCCAGGAGAGTGAATTGAACACAAGCACCGTGTTCTCGGCCGCAGGACATCGTCCGGCTATCACCTGCTGGGCACTTTTACGGGCTGTGCCGGCGGTCTGCAGCACTTCGTCATAGATCGCCTGGCTGTCCTGGTACACCTCTGGGATCGAGCTGCCGGGAATGATATCATGAAACTGGGTGATCAAGAAATTGCGCCAAGTGTCGGTCAGCTGCGCCTTGGGATAGGTGTACTGAGGGCCGGCGAGCACGCTCCAGATCTCCGCTTCGCGCAAAGCGATCTCGCACTTGCGGTTCATCCGCTTGGCCGAAGCGTGCGACGTATAGGTGCCGCGGTGTTTTTCAAAGTACAGCTCATTGGACCAGACCGGCAGAGTGCGCGCTTTTTTGCTCAGAGTCTTGAAAAAGGATTTCACTGAGCCGTGATGCAGAGAGGGCAGTCCGGGCATTTTGCCCAGCCACGTCATGCTCTCCAGATCCTTGCGTGTGGTGCCGCCGCCGCCATCGCCATAGCCCACGGGCATGATCACGTTCTCCACCTCGCCGCGTTGCCGCACCTGATCGTCCATTTCGGCCAACTGCCGGGCCACCATCTGGCAGTTGTAAGCGGAGGAGTGATACAACAGACAGGAGAGCACCCGCGTGCCGTCGACGCCCTGCCACCAAAACACGTTGTAGGGGAACTGGTTCGTCTCATTCCAGTTCAATTTGGTGGTGAAAAAATATTCGATCTCGGATTTTTTCAGGATCTGCGGCAGGGCCCCTGAATATCCGAACACGTCGGGAAGCCAGAGCGTGTTCACTTTGACCCCGAAAGCTTTTTCAAAATAACGTTTGCCGTACAGCACCTGGCGCACCAGCGATTCGCCGGAGGAGATGTTGCAGTCGGCCTCCACCCACATGCCGCCCACCGGCTCCCACCGCCCCTCATGCACCTTTTTTTTGATCTCTTCGAACAGGGTCGGATAGCGTTTCTCGGTATAGTCGTACAGCACCGGTTGGCTTTGGACAAAACGAAAATCCGGGTATTCTTCCAGCAGACGGATCATGGAGGAGAACGTGCGCCCGCATTTACGCTGCACCTCCTTCAGACGCCAGAGCCAGGCCACGTCGATGTGGCTGTGTCCCACCGGCCATACCGCCAGCGGCCTTTTAGTTTGAAACTGCGACAAACCCTTTTCGAAATAGATCAACGCTTTTTCCAGAGAAGCGAGAAAGGCCTCGCTGCCCGGCTGGCGCGGATCGATGTGGGCTACGGTCCCTGCAATAAATTTTTGCCAGTTTACCAGTTCCGCGCTGTCCGGCGGCAAAAGCTCCATGGCTTCGATGGCGTTTTTCAACGCATGGTAAAGGGACCAGCCTGCCGGATGGACGATGCGCAACTCGGCGCTGCGAAAGACGCTCTGCTGATGCATCCGGCCGCTGTAGCTCTCGATGGCCAACATAAGACGCGAGCCGTCGCCCTGCGCGTGGTTGAGCAAGCACTCCGGGTGGTTCTCATCCAGTCCCTGATAGGGCCGGCCATTTATGTAGAGCAGCGATTCGGTGGATTGCGCATACAGATAAATCTTTTCGCTGCGCCAGATCTGCGGCAATTTTACATCACAAAAGAACCAGCCGGTCTGATCATATCCGCCCCAGAGGAAAGGCGTTTCAATCGTCGGCCATTTTTTTATGTTGAAGCGGGCGACGTCCGCCGGTTCTATTTCACCCGCATAATGATGCCAGGTGGTCAGCGGCATGCGCGCTTTCCACAAGGCGGTTTCCAGCTCGATCAACAGTTTCGTAAAACGACGCATTCGTCCCTCACCTTTCAGAATTCATGTTTAGTGCAGAGCTCGATCGTAAGATAAATGGGTCCCAGTGAACGCAGCATCCGACTCCGGTCACCGCGCCGGCCAGAGAATCACGCCAGCCGCTTCCAGGTTCGAACAGCCTCACCGATGAGAATCACCGCAAGCAGGAAAAGCACCATGGAGACGACGCCGATGGTGGAAAAGTGGTACTGTCGGATCAGCAGCCCCAGCGCCCACAGGGTCATCCCATTCATGAATATCATCGGCGCCAAAGCGAAGAAAACCGGTTTGCCGATTTTCTTTAACCACACCACCACCACCAGCAGAGCCAGGCCGGCCAAGAGTTGATTGGTGGCGCCGAACACCGGCCAGATCACCTTCCACGCGGGCACCGGATTGCCGTTGGCATCATGCAGAGTGATGAGCACAAAAAACGCGGGTAGAACCAGCGTAGCCAGGGTCGATAGATACCTGGCATTCTTCCCCGAGAGACCAAAGAACTCTTCGAAAATATACCGGCCCAGACGCGTGGCCGTGTCCAGCGTGGTCAGAATAAAAGTCGACAACGCCAACAGGCCGAAGGAGAATCCCAACTTTTCCGGCACGCCCAACACCGCCAAAAATTTGCCCATGCCGCTGCCATAGATCATCAGCGGCGTCTTGCCGGTCTGCGGATCCCCCTTGGCCAGCATGGCCACAGTGGCCATGGCAATCACCGCCACCAAAGCCTCGATCAACATGCCGCCGTACCCCACCATTCTGGCATCTTTTTCTTTGTCCAACTGCTTGGAGGAAGTGCCGGAGGCGACGATGGAGTGAAATCCGGAACAGGCGCCGCAGGCGACGGTGATGAACAGAATGGGAAACAATGAGCCCAGCGCCGGATCGTCCCAGCCGGTGAAAGCGGGATAAGCAAGTGTGAATCCGCCGAGCAGCATGCCGATAAAACCGCCGAGCACCGAGCCGTACAACAGAAACGAAGAGAGATAATCCCTCGGCTGCAACAAAAGCCACACCGGCAAGGTGGAGGCGATAAAGACGTAGGCGATCAGGATCAGATCCCAGGTCTTGGACGGATCATCACCGATGAGAACAGGCATGTTCTCAGCGGACAGCGGGATCAGATGACCCACCCAGGTGCACAGATACACCAGGGGGACAAACAGCAAAGAGGACCACAAAATGGGTATTTTCAGACGGTAGATGAACAGGCCAAAGCCCACCGCCAGAGCAATAAACAACAGAGAGGAAGTGGCGACGCCGCCATCCTCCACAAAGGTCGTGGAGGTGAGATCCGTGAAAACCGTGAGCACATAGACCAAGGTCAACCAGATGAAGGCGAGCATCAACTTGTACGCCAACGGCGTCATGTATTCTTTGGCGACTTCGGCGATGGAGCGGGCTTTATGCCGGATGGATCCGATCAACGACGAATAGTCATGCACGCCGCCTATAAAAACAGCGCCGAGCAGCACCCACAGCAGCGTCGGCAGCCAGCCGAAGGCCACAGCCGCGATAATGGGGCCGACGATAGGGCCGGCGCCGGCGATGCTGGAAAAATGGTGCCCGAGCAGTACAAAACGGTTGGCAGGAACCCGATCCACTCCATCGTAATCGCTGTGGCTGGGAGTAGGCCGATCATTGCGGACATCGAACCGTTTTTCCAAAAAACGGCCGTAAAGAACAAAGGCGAGCGCCAGGAAGAGCGCTGAAACCAACAGCATATACACTAACATATTCCATCTCCTTTTATTCCAATCGCACAAGAGCCGGCCAGCCTGAATCCTTATTCACTCTCATTCGTTTCCACAATGCAAATGCCCATGCGGTGCAATTCGCTGAGAATCGGAAGATATAATTCCGGCTCGACCGGAATACGCACGCCGGTCAGACGAATGCGTTGCAGCCAGATCCATTTGGCCGCCACCGCGGCGGGCAGGCCTACGGTGCGCGACATGCTGGAATCGCCGAACGGGACGCCGTAATCGATCAGACGGGCAGAGGTGCGTCGGGGGGGCTGACCGCCGAACTGTACTTGAAAATCGTGCTGCAGGACCACCATATCCCGCTCGCCGGGCTGGTAAGCCATTCTGCGCTGCATCGCCGACGTCAGCCCATCCAACAGGGAATGAGCGCCGACCGGAGTAGCGCTGAACAGCCCCAGCCATTCCAGGCTTAAAAAAATGCGCTCTTTGGGCGATAGGTGCAGCGCGCTGGCTATTCGGGACGCAGGCGCGTCATCCGCCAGCCCGTATTTCTCAATCCACACTCGACGCCAAGATTTCTCAGCCAGATCCTGACGGAAGGAGTCATCGAGCAGCCCGGCAGCTGCGAAAACAGCCATCATCTCACACCAGCCGGGATAGCGGAGCGTAGCGCGAAAGACCGTATGCGCCTGCTCCAAGCCGTACAGCCGCTGATAAGGCAATGCATCGCGGTTGGGATAGACCTCCAGATCGCCGACGCCGGCCACGTTTTTCAACCACGGATTTTTGAAAAGCGCTTGTGAGGGGATCTCTACCACTCGGCCCTGGTGCAGATACCGCGCCGGATTGCGGCCGGCCAGGAGCACGCCGCGCGGACTCCAGGAAAATTTATAGCGAAACGGATTATCCGCCGCTTCCGGCGCCGGCAAACCGCCGCAAAAGCTTTCGAAACCAAGGACGCGGCCGCCCTGTTCCTGCACCGCGCGGATGGTCTTCATCGCCGACATGTGATCGATGCCCGGATCGAGGCCGACTTCGTTGAGCAGCAGAATCCCCCTGGCTACAGCCTGGTCATGCAGCGCCTGCATGGCCGGACTGACATAGGAGGTGGTCACCAGCGAAACGCCTTTTTCGACACAAATGCGGCCTACGGTTGGATGGTGCAGATAGGGCAACAGACTGACCACCACTCCACTCCTCTCCACCCATTGCCGCAGCAACGGTTGGTCCGCCTCCACGTCGAGTTCGACGGCCTGGGCGCGCGGATGATCGGCGATTAACTCCAAAGCCCGCTGACGGTCGTTGCCGGCCACCACCAGCTCTGCGTTGGTCTGCTCGAGCAGATACTGCACCAGAGGCCGGGCCACCAGGCCGGAGCCAAGCACCAGAATGACGTTTTTTTCCGTATCAATCCTCTTTCTGCAGATGCTTTTGCAAATAACGAAAGCCGTGAGTCAGGACGCCGTTATGGAGGATCGTCGCACGCTGCAACGCCTCCGGCAAACCGCACTGCGCCAACGGCGCGTGAAAATCCACTCTTCCCAGGCCGGACAGCAACGGCCAGAGCGCCTGGCTGAATCCTGTAGAAGCGGCGCGCGGCAATTCAGCCGGCAGATGATCCACAGCCAGAATCGACACGCCGTCCGGCGCCAGGCCGGTGTGCCAGGTTCCGGTCAGCGGCTGCCAGGTCAAAAACGGATTCTCCGGCGTGGTAATAGTCTCGGTGCACTCGATGGACCCGTGGATGTCGCAACTGATGTCGCCGATGATCTGCAGGCGCAGGGGCCCCTGCTGTGCCAGCTCGCGCAAGCCTTTTTTGCTCACCAGCCGCGGATAGCGCTGGTCCCAATAGATGCCATTGATCAGCGCCGTCAAAAACGGCAAATACGATTGAAACCGGGAAACATAGTTTTTCGGCTGCTGATAATAATCGGTCAAAGAAAAAAAGGCGCCGGGGGTGCGGGGCTCCACCATGTTTTCCTCAGTGAAGACCGTCTTGTAAAAACCCGCGTAGGGCACCGCGTCTGCCAGTTCCTGCGGCGCCAAGGTGCGAACAGGCAGCAGATCAAAAATTTCCTGCGCGCCTCTGGATACCTGGCCATAGCCGCTGAAACCGACGATCACCGGGCTGGTGCGAAAAGGCCCTCCGCCATGGCCCGCGATGCGCTCTCCGATGGAGCGAACCTCGCTCTGCGCGGTCTCCAGCGAATCATACTCATATGCAGGCTTGAGCTCCGCCAGAGGGGTGGATAGGCCCTGCATTCTCCAGCGCAAAGCAAGCCCGCGCAGGGTCTCCAACATGCCCGCCAGGCCGGCATAGCGACCAAAGAACACCAGCCGTTTCCCCTGGCCGTCGGTGATGCATTCATAATCGATCAGGGTGCACCGTTGCTCCATGAACCGGCGCAACATGGGCATATTGTGCGGCTGCCCCTTGATGGTGTGCGAAAAAAGCAGATAGGCTTTGTCGGCGAGAATTTTCGCCGGCGGCACTTCTTTGACGTTGAGGATCACCTCACAATCGTCCAGCTCCTCCTGGATCACTGCGCCCAGCTGTGCA
>JAKJDB010000813.1 GCA_022706175.1 Candidatus Zhuqueibacterota bacterium
CCATTTCAGAATATTGCCACCGGTCAGGCTAAAGGCGACCGTCGCATACTTGGCAGGCGCCGCATGATCGTAGGTGCATAAATTGCTCTTTTGCAAATCGGGCGTAAAGATAGGGGTGTCAAAGGCCGCGGTAATGCAGTCCACAGTGCCGGAAGCATACACCGCCACCCCTGATTGAAGAGCCCCTGCGCCGAGCGCAGAACAGGGCTGATCATGGCCGCCGGTCATTACAAACGTGCTTTCACTGAGATTCAGAGCGCGGGCGATCGTCTCATTCACCCTTCCGGCTATTGTTCCAGAAGGCAGGGGCCTGGACAGCTGCTCGTCTCTGATGCCGAGGTTCTCAATGATCTCTTTGTCCCAGCAGTGGTTGATCACATCGAACAGCATGGTCCTTCCGGCCAGCGGCCATCCCATGGCGGTATCGGTGATGCCAAGCCGGTATTGCAGCAGGTCTTCAAAACAGAGGATCTTTTCCGTTTTTTTCCACTGTTCAGCCATCTTGTCCCTGACCCACAACAGTTTGAACAGGGAGAACATGGGATGAGGCGTATGGCCGGTGATGTGGTACAATTTGTCCGTGCCAAAGGAACGAGACCAGGACTGAACATAGTCGACGGCTCTCGCATCGGACGAGACAAAGGCATTGGTCAGCGCCTTTCCATCTCGATCCACCAGCGTGAACGCCTCTCCCTGACTGGAGATGCCCAATCCTTTGACCTGATGCGCCCCTGCATAACCGGCCGTTTCCCTTATCACTTCAAAACATTTGACCATCACCTCGTCGGAGTCCAGCTCTGCCCAGCCCGCCTTTGCAGAGATCACATGATATTCTCTAAAGGCCGAAGCCCTGAGCACACCATTTATATCGAATAGGACCGCTTTGCAGCCGCTGGTTCCTATGTCGATACCCAAGTAATAATCCATAACCGTTGTAAGATTTTTAGTGAGAGTGTCCGCTATGAAGATCCGTCGGTTATAAGGCGATCGCTTTAATTCCGGTCAGTTCGCAAAAGGCCACCAATTCCTCATACAGATGCGCGCCGTAGCCGAGGCAGGCATATTCGTTGTTCCACGATTGCAAAAGCGCGTCGATATCGCAATGCGCTTTGACAAAGCCGTGCGGCCAGAACGGAATGCCGCATTCGTTTTTTCTCTTTTCAATCTCATTCGCCGGCGGTTCAAAAATAGAGCAGCGGGTGATTACCATTTCAAACTGCCCGTCCTTTCTGCCCAGGCGCGCCAGCACCCCTTCTCCGGCTTTGCACACCAGCTTGATCGACAGCCCGCCGGCCTCGCCTTCGGTGGGAATGCCGTGTTCGGCAAAACCCGCCGGACCCAGTTTTCCAGCCAGGGAAGGCGGGCAGGCGCCGTCGCCGATGATTTTGATCTCATTGTTGGATTTGTCGATATGCTGAAGATCTCCGTAATAGACCGGTTCCCCGCTGAGGTCGGTCAAACATTTCACCGTCATCGCGGTGTTGAAATCACCCAGAGTGGATGTTCCCATGCCCCTCTGCAGCATCATGCTCTGGGCGAAACAGGTGGCGCTGTATTCATCACCGAGTCCGGGAAAGGACTGAATGGTATAAAAATCCCAATGGTATTGCTCGATCAGCTTTTCTATGGCCAGGTACAGCCGGATGGAGCGGTCCGCTTGATCAGTCTGCGGAATCGGTTCGGAAAAATAGCGCTGCAGCGCGCTGCGGGCTTTATCGACCGCTTCCGCAGAAAACGCTTTGGCGGTTTTGAGCAATTCGGTGGTATCCCTTGAATCGATATCGACGCCAAAGACCTTCATCCATTGCGAAGGATCGGCTGCGCCGCAGGTCTGTGCCATGCCCCTGCCGCCAAAAGTTCCTATGGTGCTCATGTTCAACGTGTTTTTGAGCGCGCTGGCGCGGCAGTAGGAGGTGATTTTTTCGATCTCCTTGGGATCG
>JAKJDB010000067.1 GCA_022706175.1 Candidatus Zhuqueibacterota bacterium
CATGATGCGCCCCATACAGTGAAGGACGGATCAGGTCGTTCATCCCCGTATCCACCACGATAAAGTTTTTTCCAGCGGTCTGTTTGGTGTACAGCACAGAAGCCAGCAGCACGCCGTTGGGGCCCACCAGAGAACGGCCGGGCTCAAAGATCAACTCACACCCTGTTGCTTTTAATACCGGCAGCAGTTCCTGCGCCAGGTCAACGGGATCGATATAGAACGGCGACCCATGTTCCGCCAGCACACGGCTATAATCCACGCCAATGCCGCCGCCCAGATCGATATGCTCGAGATGAATGCTCTGGTCCTTCATATCCGCGACAAACGCAGCCAGGGTTTCCGCCATTTTACGGTAGGGCTCCGGTTTTTTAATCATGGAGCCGATATGACAATGCACGCCGACCAGGCGCAGCGACTTGCGCGTGGCGGCCCAAAGATAAGCGTCCCTTGCCTCTGCCAGGGAGATGCCGAACTTGTTGGCGCTTTTCCCCGTGGTCAGATAGGGGTGTCCCTCGATGTCGATGTCGGGATTGATGCGCACCGCGATGGGCGCCTGGACCTGCATCTGCTCAGCGATGGAGGAGATCACCTGCAGTTCTTCGCGCGATTCCACGTTCAACGCCAGGATCTTGTGCTGCAGCGCCAGACGGATTTCATCGTCGGTCTTGCCCACTCCCGCAAAGGCGATTTTGTCCGGTGGAAAGCCGGCCTGCAGCGCCTGCCTCAATTCACCGCCGGAGACCACGTCCGCGCCCGCGCCCAGGGACGCCAGCCGGCGCAGCAGTTCGGGATTAGCGTTGGCCTTGAGCGCATAGCAGATCCGGTGGGGCTGGCCGGCCAATGCACTGTCGATGCGGCGATAGTTTTCAATAATCCCGGTGAGGCTGTACACATAGAGCGGCGTCCCGCATCGCTCGGCGATTCGAGTCAGTGCAACCTCTTCGCAATAGAGTTCCTGATGTCGATAGTGAAACGGTATCATGCCCGGCTCCTCGCCCATGGGTCTGATCCCTGTGACCGGTAGGCGATGCCCACACGTTCGCGCGCCAGTTCCAGGTAAGGCCGGCCGACCTGTCGTGCCTTCTCCGCGCCGGCTTGAAGAATATCAAACACTCGATCCGGGTGGGTGAGCAACTGCTCCCGTTTATCCCGGAAAGGCTCAAAGTATTTCCAGATGGTTTCCAAAAGCTCTTTCTTCACCTCGCCGTATTTCAAACCGGGCTGCAGATAGCGTTCACGCAACGCCGCTTTTTGTTGCGGATTTAGAAACAGACTGTAGATGGCGAACAGATTGCAGGTGTCCGGATTCTTGGGCTGTTCGACCGGCGTGGCGTCGGTCACGATGGCCATCACCCGTTTCTTCAGCTCATTGTGGGTCGAAAAAATGTCGATGGCATTGCCGTAGGATTTGCTCATCTTCTGGCCGTCCAGTCCCGGCACCAGCGCCACCTCTTCGGCGATGTCCGCTTCAGGGACCACAAAAGTCTCTCCATAGGTCTGATTAAACCGTATGGCGATATCGCGCGTCATCTCCAGATGCTGTATCTGGTCCTTGCCCACCGGAACCCGGTTGGCGCCGTAGAGCAGAATATCCGCGGCCATCAGCACAGGATACGCGAACAAACCGTGGTTGGGAGAAAGCCCTTTGGCAATTTTGTCCTTGTAGGAATGACCGCGCTCCAGCAGTCCCATGCTGGTGACATTGGACAACAGCCAGGTCAGCTCAGTGACCTCGGGCACATCGGACTGGACATAGAAAACCGAGCGATCCGGATCGATGCCCAGCGCCAAAAAATCACAGGCCGCCTCCACCGTCTGCTTTCTGAGCAGACTCGCGTCGGTCACAGTAGTGAGGGCATGCAGATTGACGATGAAACAGAACAGCTCGTGGTTCTGTTGGTATTCAATCATCCGTTTCATCATGGCGAAATAATTGCCCAGATGCAGAGCGCCTGATGGTTGAATGCCTGAAAGTACGCGCACGCGGAGATCCTTTCGCTGTCAGCGAATGAATGGTTTCAGCTTCTGGTCGGGCGGCTGCAGGCTGCGTCCTTTGCGCAGAGCGGGTTAGAAAACAGCCGCGCGGTTTTAACAAGGACTTTTCCCCACGAATGGCCCGTCGTCGCCAAGGAATTAAAATTCAATAACAAAATTACCTAAAAAATCATCCCAAAGCAAGGGAAAATCAGCGGACTCCATACACAGGGCAGACTTGCTTTTTACCGGTTAAAGCGTTAAGTTCTGGGGCGAAAAAAAATAATCAACCCGGAGGTTTTATGAAAGCCGCTGAACTGATCGCCATCGAGGATCTCTACGGAGCGCATAATTACAAACCGTTGGATGTGGTCATCGAGCGCGCCAAGGGGCCTTGGGTTTGGGATGTGGAGGGGAAAAAATATCTCGATTGTCTGGCCGCCTATTCTGCCGTCAATCAGGGCCATTGCCATCCCCGCTTGGTCAAAGCCATGCAGCAGCAGGCGGAAATTCTGACGCTCACCAGTCGAGCTTTTCGCAACAATCTGTGGCCGTTGTTCGCCAAGGAGACCTGCGAACTGCTGGGATACGAATCCATGCTGCCGATGAACGGCGGGGCTGAGGCGGTGGAAACCGGCATCAAATTGTGCCGCCGCTGGGGTTATGTGACCAAAGGCATACCGCAGTATGAGGCGGAGATCATCGTCTGTTCGGGCAATTTCCACGGCCGCACCACCACCATCGTCTCCTTTTCCGACGATCCTCTGGCCAAGGATTTTTATGGGCCTTATACTCCTGGATTTATTACCATTCCTTACGGCGATGCCGAAGCCCTGGAAAAAGCGATCACGCCGCGCACCGCCGCGTTCCTGGTCGAGCCGATTCAGGGCGAGGCCGGAGTGGTCGTGCCGCCGCCGGGATATCTGGCCAGGGCGGCCGAGATCTGCAAGGCCCATAACGTGCTGCTTTTCTGCGATGAAATTCAGAGTGGTCTGGGCCGCACCGGCGCCTTGCTGGCCAGCGAGCATGAGAAGGTCAAACCCGATCTGATCAGCATCGGCAAAGCGCTCTCCGGCGGCATGTATCCGGTGTCAGCCGTGCTTTCCAGCCGTGAGATCATGAACGTGTTCAAGCATGCCACCCATGGCTCCACCTATGGCGGCAATCCCATGGCCTGCGCAGTCTCCCGTGAAGCGCTGCGGGTGCTGGTGGAAGAAAAGCTGGCGGAAAATGCCCTAGTCCAGGGCGCTTATTTTATGGACGAACTGCGCAAGATCCGGCATCCACACATCGAACTGGTCCGAGGCAAAGGGCTGTGGATCGGTCTGGTGCTGAAGAAAGATGGACCCAAAGCCATGACCTATTGCCATCAGCTCAAAGAACAGGGCGTGCTGGCCAAAGATACGCACGATTGGATCATCCGTTTTGCGCCGCCGCTGGTGATCACCCGGGAAGAGGTCGATTGGGCGATGGAACGGATTCGACGGGTGTTTGCCTGAACGAGCCTGAGACCAGCGCTGCCGGCCCTGTGGCAGGGATAAATGAATAACAGAAGGTATTTTTTACTTGTTTGATAAAATTAGCTTGCGTTTGCAGGAAAAATTTATTAACGTCAATAAACATAATGATGCACGCTTAACGGGAAAAAACATGCATGGAAAAGCGTTATTCAGTAAAGGGGATGAGCTGACTAACGCTTTTTTATTTATAAGGTTTTAGACTGCAAAGGCCGTCGGTTTTTGCAGGGAGGGCTCTGTACGGAATTTTAAGCGGCTGGACCATCCATCTCTGCGACTGACCGATTCTGCCGGCCCAACACGTTGTACCCTGTATAGGATCATCCATGAAATCGCATCTCGTGCACTTGTTGCAAGTTCTAATCCCCGTTGCCGCCATCCTTTCAGGATGGCTCTTGCCCGCCTATAGTCAACCCTTAACCTTTCCGCTTGAAAGCGAAGGCACGCCCCATTTCTGGATGGATGCAGGTTTTTTTCACCAGGATGATAAAGTCCGCATCGAGTTCTATTACTCCATCGCGCTTAAAGAGTTGAATTTTTCCAGTCCAGCCGGCGACAGCCTGGCCTCCTTTACAATGGCCCTCTCCCTGCAGGATCAGAGCGGCGCCTCTGTGTTCACTGATACCCATTCGAGAAAAGCACGTTTTAACAAAGCGGCGCTGACCGATGAAACCAAAGGCGTGGTGGATCAGATCGTTCTGTCCCTGCCCGCCGGTACGTATCGGCTGCAGGCCCGGCTGACGGATGTGAACGCGGAAAAATTTTCCCTCATCACCGGTCAGGTTTCTGTTCCATCCTTTTCCCAAGATCTGGCGATCAGTGAACCGCAGGTAGCGATCAACATCCAAGCGAACGCGGCCGGCGCTGCATTCAGAAAAGGCAACACCGCGGTCATCCCGAATCCATCCAGAAGATATCGCTATCACAACGCCAAGCTCTATCTCTATTATGAGCTCTATAACCTCGAGCCCGCCGGGGCGGACAGCTCAGCGCCGCTCTCCGTCATCTATTGCATAACGGATCAAGCCGGCGATACGCTGATGCTGATGCCCCGACAGAAAATCGACCGCAGCGGCCGAACCAGCGCTCGAGTGGCCGGGCTGGACGTCAGCGGATTGGAAGGCGGCGCCCATACCATTACGGTGGCGGTGTTCGATTCGTCCACCGGCCGGTCGGCGGTCAGTGCAAAACGATTCTGGATTCATCAGCCCGCCCTTGCCGCTCAGCTCTTACCCATGTCCCCGGAGGACATCAAACGGTACCGCGATCAGATCAAATACATCGCCACCCACGACGAACTCCGGTTGTTCGACGAACTCGATGCCGAGGGCAAGACCAACTTTCTGCTCAACTTTTGGCGGGGTAAGGATGAAAGCCCGGAGACGCCCGAGAACGAATACATGCAGAATTTGTTCAGCCGCATCGCTTATGCCAATAAAAATTTTAAAGGCAATGAGAGCGGACTGAACAGCGACATGGGCCGGGTGTTCGTGGTCTACGGCAAGCCGGACGACATCGAGCAGTACACTTGGGAGACCGGGCGCAAGTCCTACGCCATCTGGCGCTATTTCACCGCGGGCGGTCAACACAGTTTTGTTTTCGTCGATCGCAATCACGAAGGAATTTATTATCTGGTGCATTCCACAGTAGAGGAGGAAATCAAAAACTATAATTGGGAGGCAACAGAAGTAAAAAGAGACTCTTACTACCGCTAAACGCCATCCGTCGAGCGCAAGGACTTTGTTGACGGAGAAAGGCCCCGTTGGGCCTCAACGAATCGCGCTCGGCCAAACCGCCACCACAATCAGAAGAGGAGGTGAAGGACTGCAGACAATCGGCTGTATCCAACCAATTTCACTTGATGAGGAAATGGGCGGTACTTTGGACTTTACGCTTCGAAAAAAAATGGTTTGAACTTACTTGTTCATCGAAATTTCGAACAAGGTCCTTGGTTGCATCGTCTGACAAAAAGTACAGGGCAATTCCATTTCCATTAAACAAACGGAGGTATTAATGATGCGTACCAATCGTTACTTTAAGCTCATCTGCATGACCGCCGCGGTTTTGCTGACCCTGTTTATCCCAGAGATGGATATGCGGGCCGGAACAACCGGCAAGATATCAGGCGTAGTGCTGGATGCCGGCACCAAAGAACCGCTCATCGGCGCCAACATTCTTATTGTCGGCACCAAAATGGGCGCCACCGCTGGTGTCGATGGCTCCTACTTTATCCTCAACATTCCGCCCGGAGACTATTCGGTGCGCGCCACCATGGTGGGCTATGGCCCCATCCTGCAGCAGCAGGTGCGCGTAAACGTCGACCGGACCACCACGGTTGATTTCAAAATGAACCAATCCACCATTCAGGGCCAGGAGGTCGTCATCACCGCCCAGCGTCCGTTGGTGGAAAAAGACGTGACCTCCAGCCAGAAGGTGACCACCAGCGAATCCGCGGCAACCCTGCCGGTGGCGGACATCATGGACGCGGTAAGCCTCGAACCCGGCGTGTCCGTTGACACCGAAAACCTGGACATCACCATCCGTGGCGGCGGTAACGACGAGATCAGCTTTCAGGTAGACGGCATGGAGCGCAGCGACAAGTTGAACGACAAGATCTACGCCATCACCAACTCGGCCTCTGTATCGGAAATCCAAGTGCTTACCGGCGGTTTCAATGCCGAATACGGCGACATCCGTTCCGGTATTTTCAACGTGGTCACCAAAGAGGGCGGCCGCAGATTCTCCGGATCCGCCGATTACCGCCTCGGCGCCGCGCATCAGAAGCACTTTGGCCCCAACGCCTACGGCCAGGATCAGTACGATTATAAAATCTACGCCGGCCCCGGCTCCTTTGACGCGGTGAAGGACGTTGAAGGCCGTCAGATTTTCGCCGGCTGGAATGCGCTGGCCGTGAACGCCAACAAGTCCAAATATCTCGGCAAAAGCGACTGGACCCCCCAGGATCTGTTAGACGTTTGGAAATGGCAGCACCGGCCCATCCCTTACGGCGATAAACCGGACCATTATCTGGACGCCGGCCTCGGCGGACCCATCCCCGGGCTGGATAAAATCGGACTCAACGAAGCGGGCTTTTTCCTCGGTTACAAGTTCACCCGTGAATACCCGGTGTTGCCCTCCATCAGCGAGTTCGACAACTATAACACCTTTGAGGGTAAAATCAATTTTAAACCCATCAACTCGCTGAAATTCGTGCTCAGCGGCTTGTACGGCAAGACCGAAACCAGCACCATCGGCTCCACCTGGGGCGGTCAGCCCCTGATGTAGTATGGCGCGGACGTCACTAGCGACGCGCTGGGCACCTACAAGTACTATCTCGCCTCCCAGGGTTTGCTCGACGTTTATACTAAATCCATCGGCGGCAAGATGACCCACACGCTCAGCCCCTCCACTTTTTATGAAGTGCGTTACGACTATTTCACCACCGAAACCGAAGCGGGCAAATCGCGTGCGCGCAATCCCGAGATCATCAAAACCATCGCCGGCGTCGGCTTTGACGAAGGGCCCATCGGCTGGATCGGCGAGGCCAATCCCATCACTGATCTGCCCGGCACTTATGTATTCTACGGCGGCGCCAATGTGGTGGACACCTCTTTTGTCAAAAGCCACAAAGTAAATTTCGATTTCACCAGCCAGATCAACAAAGAAAACCTGGTCAAATTCGGCATCGAATACGGAAGCGACCATGTCAAGAGATTCAACCGCAAGGCTGGAACCATCATCCTGGCGCCCAACGCCGGAGATTTCGTTCGCCTCAACGCCAAGCCCAATCATTTCGCCGGCTATATTCAGGACAAGATCGAGTACGGCGGTCTGATCGCCAACATCGGTCTGCGCATCGAACACTATGATGCCAACAGCTGGGTGTATGTGCCCAATGACATCTATTCCATGATCTGGGCCCGTGGCGGCACCGAAGGATATCTGACCTACGACGATCTGCCCAAGGAAAAAGCCAAGGCCAACACCTATCTGGCGCCGCGCATCGCCTTCTCCCATCCGGTGCGTCAGAACACCAAGTTCTTCTTCAACTATGGCGTCTACTACAGCGAACCCTCCAACCGTCATCGTTTCGGCATCTACAACGAAAGCTGGGATTTCGGCAACGGCCAGGCCGACACCCGCTGGCTCGGCAATCCCAACCTGTTGGCGCCCAGAACCGCCGCCTATGAGGTCGGTTTTGAGCAGAGCGTCAAAGACGAATGGTTGATCCGCTCCTATTTTTACTCCAAGGACAACACGGATCAGATCGGCCAGATCACCGTCATCGGTTTGGACGGATCGCAGGCCATCGGCGATTTCCGCAACTATGAAGGCGTGGGCAAAGGCGCCTGCTCGTACACCACCCAGCGCAACAACAACTGGGAAGACATCCGCGGCATCGAACTCAAGGTGACCAAGATGCGTGGACGTTACTTTACCGGTTGGTTGACCATGGACTATGTGATCAGCACCTCGGGCAACTATGGCCTGCAGAGATACCAACAGGATCCGTTGGCCGCCTATTACCAGTACAGCGCGGTTAAACTGCAGCCGCAGACCCAGCCCAGCTTTATCGCCAACATCGATTTCCATACGCCGAACGAATGGGGCAACCTGGCGGGTGATTGGCGCTTGAGCCTGATTCAGCGCTGGAACAAAGGCAACAAGGTCATCTACAATCCGACCGGATTGCCCACCCGCGAAGTTCGCACCATCTATTACTGGGTCAACAATTATACCACGACCTTCCGTCTGAACAAAACGTTGCCCTCCTTCGCCGGCGTAAAAACCCGCGTCTATATGGATGTCAACAACGTGTTCAATTTCAAACTGCTTAATCTCGGCGTCTTGGAAGCAGCTGAGACGGAATTGTACTACAGCCAATTCGTCGACGAGAATACCGGTCTGGGCAATAAGGTCGGTGACTATAAGGACAAAAACGGCAACAATATATTTACTGAAAACTGGGTTGATAAAAACGGTACAACCCATGCCCCTCTGGCGCCGGACAAGGATTTTGCGCTGTTCTACAATCCCCGCGCCTTCCTGTTCGGTGTGAAAGTCGAGTTCTAATGCATCCGTGCAAGAGTAAATAGATTGTCCCGTTGTTTAAACGAAAAGGAATTACCTATGAAACGTCTATTAATAATCACAGGCCTCTGCCTGTTGGTCTTCGTCCTGCTCGGAGAAATGGCCTATGCCAACACCGGCATGCATTTCTTGCGAATAGGCCGGTTGTGGGTCAATGCCGAATACGACGGCGCCGAAGGCTGGGGCGGCCAATACGCCTGGCCCGGCGGCCGCGTCCTGTTCCCTGAAGGCGGCATCCGCGAGCTGTGGGGCGGCAATGTGCGCAAAACCGGTTCGCTGGCCGGCTGCAAAAACTGGAAAGCTCCGAACGGCGAGGTGTTTCCCTTCTGGACCTCCGGTATGTATCGCACCTACGATTATGATTACAAGCCTTATTGGGTGAATCAATCCCACCAGACCGCGCTGATGCCGGTCACGCAGATTCTTTATCAGCGCTGGCCGCAGCCCAACGTGTTTGTCAACGGCAAAAACATCACCCCGGACGGCGGCGATAATTTTCTCAACGCCCATCAGGGCGATTTTCAGCACGACAAGAACACGGCGGTGGATCCCAACCTGATCACCGAACGGGCGATCAAATCGGTCTGGCGCTACACCATGGGCGTTGAATTTGAACGCTGGCTGTACGCCTACTGCACGCCCAAGCACCAGGACTATGCGATCATGAACATCAAACTCACCAACAACGGCAAAGTGTTCGGCCTGCCCGGTGAAACGCCGGTACTATGGCCCTATACCACGGATCCGACCAACTATCCTTACATCCTGACCAATCAAAAGATCGAGGGATTCTGGTGG
>JAKJDB010000814.1 GCA_022706175.1 Candidatus Zhuqueibacterota bacterium
TCCTCTCCCCGACGTGGAGCACGCTTTGGTCATCGTCGGCAGCGACAAACGTGGCACCATCTTTGGACTGTATGATCTGGCGGAAAAGATCGGAGTATCGCCCTGGCACTTTTGGGCGGATGTGCCGGTTCGCCCTCGCAAGAATCTGTATATTTTACCCGGACGTCACACCGCCGGCACGCCGAAAGTAAAGTATCGTGGTATTTTCATCAACGACGAGGCGCCGGCGCTGTCTGGTTGGGCGTATGAAACGTTCGGCGGCTTTAATGCGACATTCTACGAAAAGGTGTTTGAGCTGATCCTGCGGCTGAAAGGAAATTTCCTCTGGCCGGCCATGTGGGGCCGCGCTTTTTATGTGGATGACCCAAGAAATCCCGCCCTGGCCGATGAATACGGAGTGGTCGTCGGCACTTCGCATCACGAGCCGCTGATGCGTGCGCACGCCGAATGGGCGCAGTTCGGCCATGGTCCCTGGAACTATGCTAAAAACAAGCCGACCCTGCAGTCCTTCTGGCGCGAGGGGGTTTCTCGAATGGGCGACTATGAAAGTCTGGTCACCATCGGCATGCGCGGCGATGGCGATGAGCCCATGAGCGAAGAGGCCAACATCGCCCTGCTCGAAGAGATCGTCAAAGATCAGCGCGGCATCATCGCCGAGGTCACCGGCAAACCCGCGGAACAGACGCCGCAGGTATGGGCGCTGTATAAGGAGGTGCAGGAATATTTCGACAAAGGCATGCGCGTGCCCGATGATGTGACGCTGCTGCTGTGCGATGACAACTGGGGCAACCTGCGCAGGCTGCCAAAGCCTGATGAGCCGCGGCGTGGCGGCGGCTACGGCATTTATTATCATTATGACTATGTCGGCGGCCCGCGCAACTATAAATGGGTCAACACCAATCAGATTGCGCGCGTCTGGGAGCAGATGCACTTGGCCTACCGGCATGGAGTCGATCGCATCTGGATCGTCAACGTCGGCGATATCAAGCCTATGGAATTCCCCATCTCTTTCTTTCTCGATTACGCTTGGAATCCGGATCGCTGGCCGGCTTCCGCATTACCCGGCTATACCCAGCGCTGGGTTGAACGCCAGTTCGGTCCAGAGTATCAGCAAGAGATCGCGGAATGGCTCAACCGGTATACGCGCTACAACAGCCGCAGAAAGCCGGAACTTCTGGCGCCGGATACCTACAGCTTGACGGCCTTTCGCGAAGCGGAACAGGTCGTGAACGATTACCGGCAGTTGGCTGTACAGGCGCGCGCGATGAACGGCCGGCTTGCCGAGATCTATCGGCCCGCTTTTTATCAACTGATCCTGCATCCGCTGGAAGCTTGCTCCAATCTGCATGAACTCTATCTGGCGGTGGCGCAAAACCATTGGTATGCGGATCAAGGCCGAAAAGAGACCAACGCCCTGGCGGAAAAAGCCCGGCGGCTGTTCGCCAAAGATGCAGAGATAAGCGACTATTTCAACCACTCCCTGCTGAACGGCAAATGGAACCATATGATGGATCAGACTCATATCGGCTACACCAGCTGGCAGCAACCGGACAGCAATGTGATGCCGCTAGTCAAGACGATACAAGTGCCGGAACGGGCCCGAATGGGCATAGCCGTTGAGGGGTCTTCAGCATGGTGGCCGGCTGAGACAACCAAAGCCGTGTTGCCCGAGTTCGATCCCTGCAACCGGCAGCCGCACTATATTGAAATCATTAACCAAGGAAGCACACCGTTCACTTTTCAGGTCGAAACCGGCAAAAAATGGGTCCAGGCCGATCCTGCAAAGGGCAAAGTGGACAGCACGGTACGGATATGGATCGATCTCGATTGGGATAAAGTGCCTGCAGGATCGCATCGTGTTCCCATCAAAGTAAAGGGAGCACAGGGACAAAAGGTGACCGTTCAGTTGGTCGTGCGTCATCTACCGCTTTATG
>JAKJDB010000068.1 GCA_022706175.1 Candidatus Zhuqueibacterota bacterium
ATCCAGCGTGGGCCTCAGCACCGACCGTTTGATCCCACGAAGGTCCACCAGTAAGGCGTAGATGGCGGTGGACAGCGCCAATACCAGACCGGCAAACATTATTTTTCTAAGGATTTGCATAAAGGCTCCCAATCCAGCGAGATGGGGATTATTTCTATTTGACTCTTTAGCCGGTTAAAAAGTTTCATTAGTTGGCTGTTTCGCTGCACAAAAAACACAGCTCATTGAAAAAGTTTTTGAAACAGCAAGGCGGTTTTAGCGTCATCATAAAGGTTCATGTTCCATCATCAGAAAGGAGTTTTGTATGAGTTGGAAAGAATTGATCACCAGAGAACTCGAGGACACCTACAGGGTGTCAGCAGGCCTCTTTGAACTGGTGGAAGAGGCGGATCTCAACTGGAAGCCGGCCACAGGCAGCAATTGGATGACCACTGCGCAGCTTCTCAAACATATCACCGATTCCTGCGCAGGCGCCTTCAAAGGCGTGGTTACGGGAGACTGGGGCATCGATATGAGTGAACTGCCGCCGGAGGAGATGCTGCCCCCTGCAGAAAAGCTGCCCGGCATCGACAGCCTGGCTGAAGCGAAACGGCTGCTGGCGGAGGATCGCCGTGGAGCGCTGGAAATTCTTGCCTCGCTCGACGATGAAAAGTTGGCCACCGCCAAGGCGCCGGTGCCATGGGATCCGACCGAGATGATCCTCGGCCATCGCTTGCTGCAGATGCTGGAACACATGAAGCAGCATAAAGGCCAGCTGTTTTATTATCTCAAATTGCAGGGCAAGCCTGTTCATACCGGCCATCTGTACGGAATGTGAGCATTCGCAAATCTGTTTTCGCGCGTCGCGACCGGCACTGATCAAGGCACAATGATCTTTAGCGCCTTGGGGCTGACGGTAATATCGACGCTCTGGCCGGCCTCATCAGGTTCACCGTCCACATGAAACGGTCCCGGCTTTTGCCGAATGATCCTCAAAGCCTTGGTCTGGTAATGTTCATAATGCCGAATCCGGTCGATCTTTCCGGTGAAGAGTTTGGGAAAGTGATAGAGCGCAGTGAAAAAGCCGACGCTGTGAATGATGCAGACATCGAGCAGGCCGTCATCCGGCCGGGCATTGGGCGCCACGATAACGCTGTTGCCCCATTGCTGGGTATTGGCGATCGTGACCAGCAACGCCGGTTTACGGATGGAATGGCCGTCGAATTGCAAGGTGAACACTTCCGGCTGATAGAAAAAGAACTCGCGGATGCCGATATAAAAATAGGGCAGCGGACCGCGCAGACTGCGGTCGTCGAATAATTTCCCGATCAGCGCGTCAAATCCCATGCCCGTGGTGACAAAAAAATTCCGATGCGCGATCGTGCCGGCGTCAATGGCGCGCACCTGTCCATCCAGCAGCAGGCGCACGGAACGGCGGACAGAGACCGGGATGCCCAATCCGCGCGCCAGACCGTTGCCGGAACCGATGGGGACCAATCCCATGACCACCGGGGTGTTCAGCAGCGCAGACGCCACCTCATTGGCCGTGCCGTCGCCGCCGATGGCCACCACCGCCTCATAGCCCTCCTCCTGCGCCTGTTGCGCCATCTCATGCGCGTGCCCCTTGTACTGGGTTTCGAAATAATCATAGCGAAAGGGCGCATCATTCAGAATGTGTTCGACGATTTTGCGGATTATACGGGGATTCTTGATAAATCCTGATTTCGGATTGTGGATGATTTTTATCCGGTTAAAGTTCAAAAGAATTCCTCTGCTTGAAAAACGGTTCTAGTGCCAATGCCGCATTGCCGGTGGAGAAAGGCAGCGGTCCTGCCACGGTTTACGGATTTTGACCGGACGCTCAATGGCGTTCTGCGCCGGCCCAATCAGGGTTTAAAAATCTCAAGGGACGAATGCGAGGGGGAGCAGCCCTGTCCGTCACGTCATAACGCCTTTTCCAGATTGGCCAGAAAGCGAGCGGCATCGATATAGCCGATCTCGCGCAACTCGGTGATCTCCTGGCCGTCCGGTTTGATAATGATCAAAGTCGGCATGCCGGTGACTTGATGCAGCGACATAAAGGCTCGAGTGGCGGCGTCCGGTTTGGTGCAATCCACCTTGAGAAAATAAAAGGCTTCACTTTTCACCTGCACCCGGCTGTCGCTAAAGGTCTCGCGATCCAGCTGTTTGCACGGCGCGCACCAATCGGCGTAAAAATCGATAAAAATCGGTTTGCCTGAAGCGAGGATCTCCTCCATGGACTGGCCGCTGTAATAGTTCCAGGACAATCCGTTTGTTTTCTCCTGCAGGGAGCGATGGATCCAGAACAGGCCCAGGATCAGCAGCAGAACGCCGACGATCTGTTTAAAAAGCTTAAAGCCCCTGCCGCCGCCGGCCGTATGGTCAAACCAGCCCAGCAGCAATCCGCCGACCAGACCGGTGATTCCGGCCAGGAAGAGAAATTTGTCGCCGATCCGTTCCACCTGAGGCGCGAGAAAAGAAAACCGAACAGTTTTTTGATCCACACCATCCATTCACCGGACTGCGGCAGCCGTTGCAGCAGGCCGGAAAAAACAGCCAGCACCAGATAGGGAAGGCCCAGGCCGAGGCCCATGGCGAAAAAGAGCAGTCCACCCTTGACCACTAATCCCATCCGTGCCACCAGCGTCACCAGGCCGATGATGATGCCCGCGGCGCAGGGGGCGATGATCACGCCCACCGTGAGCCCCATCACCAGGCTTCCGATCACCCCCTCGCGGGCGGCGCCGAACTTGTTCAAAAGAAACGAGGGCACGGCAATCTCGAATGCGCCGAACATGCTGGCGGCCATCAGGATCATGATGACGCTGATCGCGACCACAAACCAGGGGCTGGCGAACATGAACCCCCACTGCCGTCCGGCCAGGCTCGACAACAGACCCAACAGCGCAAAAGAGAGGGCGATGCCCAACAGATAGAACAGCGCCGCGCCCAGAGTGGAGGAACGCCGGCGGCCGCTCTGTCCGCCGAAATAACTCACCGTGATTGGGATGATGGGATACACGCACGGCGTGAGATTCAACGCCAAACCGATGAGAAAAAAGGCCGCCAGCGCGTAGGGCAGCCCTTTCTGCAGGATCTGAGCGGCGCGGGCCTCATCCCCGGACAACCTGGCTTGATCACCGGTCCGCTCCGCAGACGCCGACTCTGCGCCCGGCGCCTGTGTTTCGCCGGGGGTGGCGGCGGCCGCATCGCTGACCAGTTCCACCTCGACCTGCAGGGTGTCCTGCTGCGGGATAAAGCAGCTCTGATCATTGCATCCCTGATAGGAGAGCACTGCTTTGAGCAGTCGACGGCCGGGAAGCGCCTGCGGGGAAATCTCCGCCTGGCCGGAGAGGACCACCCGGCCTTCATACACCGAAAGCTTTGCCGGTGAAAAAGAAAAACTCTTCATCTCGGGCGATGGATACACCGGGTCGCGAAAACGCACGCCGTCGACTTTAAGAAAGCTCAATTCCGTGGGGATGAGAAAATCCTGCGTGGGGGTATGGGAATTGATGTGTAATCCGGGGGTGATGGTCACAGCGACCGTCCAATCGATGCGGCCGCCCACGACGGCCGTGGTCGGCGCCGCTGACCACTCCGCCTTCAGGATCTGTTGGTCTCCCAACGGCTGGGCGCTCACGGCACTGAAAGCGAGCACCAGGCCGACCAGTGCAGCAAACCTTTTCATCGCGATTCCTCTGGCTAGGCTATTCATTCTTGATGTATCCTTCCCGACGGGCGTATTTGTCCAGAGAACGCTGCAGGATGTGCCGGCCGCGAAACAGCCGGGACATGACCGTGCCGATGGGCCGATCGATCATATCGGCGATCTCTTTATAGGAGAACCCCTCGACGTCAGCGAGAATGATCACCATGCGGAACTCTTCGGACAGCTGCGACAGAGCCGCTTTGATGTCGTCGTCGAACAATTCGCGGTAACGCTCCTCATCATAGCCTTCCCAAACCGTGGTCTCCTGCTGGGTCTCTTCTTCGGCCAACCCGAACTCGACCTTTTCAAGTTGCACGGACTGCGGCGTGCGCACTTTTTTACGATACTTGTTGATAAAGGTGTTGGTTAAAATTTTAAAGATCCAGGCCTTGAAATTCGTCCCCTCTTCAAACTTGTCAAAAAAGCGATAAGCGCGCAGATAGGTGTCCTGCACCAGATCCTCGGCCTCCATGGCGTTGCGCGTCATGCGCAGCGCGGTGGAATAGAGGGAATTCATATATTCAAAGGCGATGGCCTCGAATTTCTTTTTAGCCTCATCCGATAAAGCGGTCGCATTTTTTTTCATAGGGCTGCTTTTCGTTTAAAACATCATGCAGGATGCAGGCGCGCCGGGGCCGGCTACATCTGTGATTCATCCTTCCAACGAGTGATGCGCCATTTGCCGTCCCAGGGGCTTTTGCGGAAGTTAAAAACAGCGTTGCCGGTCAAATTGTATTCTCCTCCTTTGCCGAACAGGCTCAGATGCAGAGTTTTGGACAATTCCGCCGCCTGCTCCTCCAAAACTTCATAGATCGTGGTGTTCCAGGTCAGCGTGATGGTGTCGAAATTCCGCAGCAACCGGCCGGTGGTTTTTAATTCCACATCACGGTTCCATGAGACGAACAGGCCGGAGGAGCCCAGATTCGGATCAAAATAGACGAATACGAAAGAGCTGTCCAGCAGCTGTTCATACACCAGGGAATCTTTAAAGGTGTACGCGTAAATAAAATTTTCCAGCACCTCCGCCGGAGAGGCCTGTTCCGTCAGGCGGGCCGATGCGCCCGGCGACCGTTCCAACTCCGGGGCAAAGGGGTTGAAACAGCCGCTCAGCGCCGTCCACAGACTGAAAAGCAGAACCAGTCCGGCGGCGCCGCATCGTTCTGTCACAGTGAAAACGGCCATTGCCTTCATGGTGTTGGGGTTTGCCGGCAAAGTGCTTACGGCCGCGCGTTCATGCTTGCGCTGCCAAAGAGTCCTGGAGCCTATGTGGCCGACGGCGGATCGAATGGATCAGTTGCCCGCCTTCCATTTGCCCAGCTTTAATAATTTCTGCGCAGCCGGCATAAAAGAAACCGCCTGCCGCACTTCAGGGTCGGCATACTTCATCATCATATAGTAATGCCGGCTGTCCCACAGGTTCCGCGCCATCTCGGCTTTGATCATGGTCTTGATGATCGCAAGATCCTTTTTGTAGGCCTCTTCACTGAATTCCAGACCCTGCTTTTTGCACGAGGCCCGAATGTCGTCCGCCAGCTCTTCGCCGAAATTGAATTGAGAATAAAAACGGTTGAAATCAGCGGCCTGCTCCTTGTGCTGGATCGCGTAGCGGGCGCCGAGTTCGAAAAAGATCCTTTTGCCCACCAGCTGATTGAAAAAACGGGTGATGCGTTCGGGCTGAGTGGTCGAGTCGGGCACTATGCCGCCGCCGCCCAGAACCGTGCGGCCGGCGCGCGTCTTGTACGGCTTGTGCAGGCTGTCCGGTTTTTGCTCCTTGCTGTCGTCATAGGCATCGGCGTAATAATCCACCAGACCGTTGTCGTAGGGGCGCTGGATCAACCGGCCGCTGGGCGTATAATAGCGCGCCACAGTCAGGCGGATCGCCGCACCGTCCTTGAGACGGATCTGATTCTGCACCAGCCCTTTGCCAAAGCTGGTCTGGCCCACCACCAGGCCGCGGTCCAGATCCTGCATGGCGCCGGCAACGATCTCCGAGGCGCTGGCCGATCCGTGATCGATCATGACCACCAGCGGCATGATGGCGCGGTCCGTGCTGTTGGTGGAAAAGAAATCTTCATCATTGGCTTTGTTGCGGCCGCGCGTATACACCAGCCGATGACCGCCGGGGATGAACAGGTCCGCCAGCTCTGTGGCCTGTTCCAGCAGGCCGCCCGGATTGTAGCGCAAATCCAAAATCAGCTGTTTCATCCCCTGGGCCTCGAGCTCTTTGAGCGCCGACTGCATCTCTTCAGCAGAGGTTTTGGCGAAACGGGCCAGCCAGATGTAGCCGGTTTTGCCGTCGTCCAGCATGAACGAGGCGTAGACGCTGTAGATGGGGATGCGGTCGCGCGTAATCACCACATCAAAGGGCTCCGACTGATTGGCGCGCAGCACGCTGATCTTGACCTTGCTGCCTTTGGGACCGCGCAGCTTTTTGAACACCTCATCTTCGGTGATGCCATAGGCCGACTTGTCCTCGATGCGGATGATCTGGTCACCCGGCGCCAGGCCGGCAGCCTCCGCCGGACCGCCGACAATAGGGGACACCACGGTCAGCACCTTGTTCAAAACCACAAACTCGATGCCGATGCCCTCAAAGTGGCCCTCCATGCGTTCGCTTTCCTGCTCCAGACTTTTCTGCGGCAGGTACACGGAATGCGGATCCAGCTTTCCCAGCAGTCCCTCGATGGCGCCGGTGATCAGCTTGTCGCTCTCCACCGGTTCCACATAGTATCGTTTCACGTACATAAAAACTTCCATGAAACGATCCAAGTCGGTGCGAATGTTCTCTTGGGGATAGAGCCGCGTCGGTTTGATCTGCATATAGAGAAGAACAGCGCCCACGCCCACCAGCGCAAGCCACAACACCTTTTTCAATGTTCCGTCTATTCGTAAAGGATTCATCAACTCGTCCCACTCCTTAAGCCAGTGATTCAAAGACAAACTGCACCTGGGTCTTCCAGCACTCCCCCGGCTTGAGCGTCAGTTTCCAGTGCGGCATGACCACAGAGCCCTGATACACGCGTTCAAAACCGGCCTCGGACAAAGAGACGGTCTCAATGGGCAAACGCCAAAAATCGGCGGGCTGTCCGGTCTGCACGCGAATTCTCAAGCCCAGCCATTCATCGCACAGATCCAATTCGCTCAGACCGGTCAATTCTCCGAGGCTCGCCAGTTTGGCATCCGCTATCTCGCACTGTGGGCTGGCGTAGTAGCGATCGGGCGCGTCGCCGGCCATCAGCGCAAAGATGGATTCGGTTCCGAACCAAAGGGAAATTTCACCATGGTGCTGATTGGTGATGCCATACTCGGTCAGCAGACGATTCTCTTTCGCTTGCAGGCAAACGGTTTTACTGACCCGGACCGCCGCCCAGTCGGAATCTACCCAGACGTGCCCGTCGCGGTGCAGGTGCACCTGTACGCTGCCGCCTTTTTTGACGATCCGGCATTGATAGGGTTGATCGACAAAATCGCCCTGCTCGCCGTAATGGGCCTGATAAAAGGCCTGCAGCGTGGCATCCGGCCGCAGAAAATGGTCGATCAGGGAGGAACGGCGATACCAATCGTAATGAAGGTGCTGATCCAGGTTCTCCTCCTTCATCAACACCAGATCATGAATGCTGGCCACCTCGCCGGGTTTCTCCGGACTCTGATGGGCGATAGCGTCGCGCAGTTTGCGATGATACGCCTCCTCCCGACGGGTCATGGCGTCCAGCAGGTTGATGGCATGGCTCTTGAGATCCAATTCGAACAGCGCGCCGCCCTGCTCCGGTTTGAAAAACACATTGAGCCGGTCGCTTGCTGCGACCACTTCTTCAAATCCGTCCTTGTCGAAATCAAATGTGCGCGCGCTGACCCACCCCTGTTTTTGCTCCGCCGCGGTGTGGTCCAGCCGGTCCATGATCACATCGGCCTGAATGAGGTTCCGGTAGATTGGAAAGCGTAGGTTGGGCAGGTACAGCCCGCCGAACACGCCATGCCAATAAGGACAGTTGCACTGACCGGCGTAGACATGATCGCGTGCCTGCTCCAGCGCTTTAGAGTTTTTCGTCTTGATCGTTTGCAGCCGCTCGACGCCGTTCAGCATGCGTTTATGCAGGTTGTTGGATTCGGGATACTTGACGAGAAAATTGCGCCAAAAGCCGCCGCGCAGATAAACTTTATAGGCCTCCTCCATGCCCTGTTCTTTCAGCCAATGCTCAAAATCCTCATAGCGCATCAGGCTTTTAGCCGGCAGGGCCCATTCCATCATCTCGCGATAGGACGCGGTGGGCAGATAAACACGGCCCGCCGGCGGCAGCGTCTGCAGTGCTTCGCTGAAGGTGACGAGACGGATCCAATCGCTGTGCTGCTGCAGCAGGCGGAAAAACGCTTCCAGCCAGCCCTGTTCGTAGCACTGCTCATAGGTCTTGGGCCAGACGCCGAACTTTTCACCATCGTCGGCAAACGTCGCCAGCCGCCGGCCATTCTCATCCGCCAGGCCGGCCAAATAATCGATGGTGGCCTCCGGCGGCATGAAAGGGATGGTGTAGCGCAGTTTTTCGCTGATGGGAAAAATGTTAACCATGTGGCCGTTGTTCTCGCTGACGAAATAGCCGGAAAGCTGTGCGTCCTCCAGACCGGCATATTTAAAGTGGGCATCGTCGATGACGGTGTAGCGGACGCCGGCCTGGGCCAACGGCTGCGGCAGGTCCGGCTCCCAAACCCGTTCAGCCACCCAGGCGCCGATGGCATCGCATCCGGTCTCCTCCTTGACGAACCGGGTCAGCTTTTTGATCTGGCCGACTTTATCCGCATCCGGGATCGTGGCCAGGATCGGTTCATAAAAGCCGCCGGTCATCATCTCCACCTGCCCCTTGTGCACCAGCGCTCTCAGCCTGGGCAGAAATTCAGGATGATTCTCCTTGATCCACTGCAGCAGAATGCCGCTGAAGTGATGGGTCAGTTTGATTCCCGAAAAACGTTCGTGAACCGTCAGAAACGGCAGATAGGCTTTTTGGTAGGCCTGTTCAAAAACAAAATCAAAATTCCCAACCGGCTGATGGTTGTGAATGCCGATGGCCAGGTTAATTTTTTTCAATCGCTTCTCCTGTTTAGGCACAGACGAAGGTAACCGGTTCTTCCGTGCAGGCCCCGAGGTCCTGCGCAACAAGGGCGCGTCTCAGGCGTCTCTTGTCAACCCGCCGCCACCGGGATGCACACCCCTCGCGGCTTTACAGCTTTTCCGCCACTGCGCGGGCCATCTCCAGCGTGCTGCTCGTTCCGCCCATATCATAAGTGGCGATTTTGCCTTCACGCAGCACGGCGGCCACTCCATTTTCCAAACGGCCGGCCTTTTCTCTTTCACCCAACCAGTCCAGCATCAGCTTGGCGGTGAGCAGCATGGCGGTGGGATTGACCTTGTACTGTCCGGCATATTTGGGCGCTGATCCGTGCGTTGGTTCAAAGACCGCATAGCTGTCGCCGATGTTGCCGCTGGAGCTGAACCCCAATCCGCCCACCAGCTGAGCGCACAGATCAGAGATGATATCTCCGAACATGTTGCTGGTCACCAACACGCCGTAATCCTGCGGATTCTTGATCAGCCACATGCACATGGCATCG
>JAKJDB010000069.1 GCA_022706175.1 Candidatus Zhuqueibacterota bacterium
TCCAGCCGAATAAGCTTGAAGCGATGCTTTAATTTTTTCCCTGAACCCGCCATTTAAAGAAGGATTGGATAAAGCCTTCTCCATTTCACGTCCTGCTTGTTCATTGATGGCCGGCGTCGCACGGGCCAGATCCTCCAGCGTCATCTGGCCACTGAAAACCCGATCCATCATGGGCCCGAGCTGTTCGAGAATCGCATTAGAGCTCCAGGAAAAGTAGCGGACAAAGTCACGGCTGTCGCCGCCGTCAAAGCGTTCCGACAGACGCCAGACCTGACCAAAGTGCGTTCGGGCCAGCTTGGGATGCTGCGCCTCCCAACCGGATACCACATCCACGGCCGTGAGAACCGGATTGGGCGTATTGTAGGGCGAAGAGGTGACCAGCCATTTGATCAGCGCCCAAGCTTTTTCCGGATTGCGGCAGGAGTTGCTGATGGACAGTCCGCCGGAGGCAGACCTGAAATATCTTGGCGTCAAGAGCGCCATTCTGGGAAAAGGCGCCACATCCCAATCCACGGTCAAGGAGGTGATGAAATCCAGGTTGGGCACTGCCTCAGCCACCATGGCCACGCGACAGCTGTTGAGCATCTGGCTGCCTTGCATGCCCTGGGCCTGGGTCAGGGCGAGCTCCGGCATGACCTTGTCCAGATAGATCAGATCCAAATAGCTCTGCAGCGCTTGCCGGGACTGGGGCGGCAGTTCAAAGAAAAGGGCGTTGGCCGGATAGACCGCGCCGTTCATGGTTTCCAGTGCGGAGACAAAATGCTTGGCGATAAAAACGCCGTACTGATCGATCTGGCCATCCTGATCCGTGTCCTTTGTCAGCGCACGGCTGTATTGTACAAGATCCTGCCAGGTCCAGGCCGAGTCCGGGTAAGGGATATGATGTTTATCGAACAGGGATTTGTTATAATAGATTCCGTAGGTAAAGGTCCAGTCGCAGAACTGATACCAGCCGCCATCGATGCTTGTGCCGCGTTCGATGAAAACCGGGCGGATTTCATGGACAAACGGATCCTGTGCAGCGACGGTGCGAAGATCCAGCAACCGGCCTTCAGCTGCCAGTTGATCCCGCACCACGGTGTTGGTATAGAACACGTCCGGCGGCTGTCCGGCCGCCATCATGGCGTACAATTTTTCCTGGCCCGTGAAGGGGATCAGCTTGACTTTTATTCCGTTCTGTTTTTCAAATTCGCCGAGCCGGCTGCGCAGGTTCTGCAGGAGCGTCATATTGGCAGGCACATTGAAGGAGAGCACGCCGGATTTCGACGGATCCGAGGTCCGGCAGGCGGAAAGCAAAAATAGAAAAGACAGAAACCAAATCCTGCGCACGACAACGGTCAGCCTGATCACATACGCCTCCTGATCATAACCACTTTTTTATAAACTCGACGCCCGATGCAACATCGATCTCATGGCCACCCATATGACGATCCCACTGAATTTTTTCCTCCATGCCCAATCGTTGGTAATGAAATTGCGCGTTGTGAAACTCTTGCTCAACCAGCGGCGGCCAGGAGATAGAATCCTGCTCGCCGGTTTGAACGAGCAGCGGCCGCGGGCAGATGAGTGAAACCAGGTCGCTGTCGCTGAACCCTGTGAGCAATGACGGAAGAAAGGCATGCTCCTCTTCGGTGAAAAGGAAACAAGAATAATGCGGATCTTGCACCACCATCTTGGCCGACCGGCTGTTGAACCAAGCAGAGATGACGCCGGCCTTGCAGCGTTCTTCAAGGGGCATGGTATAAAGAGCATATGCGCCGCCCATACTGTGCCCCCACACGGCGATCCGTTCAGGGTCAACCGGCAGATGGCGGACCGCCTGGTCCAACAACGTTCGAATGGCCTTAACCTCCAGGCCCCAAACAGAACTGGCCAACAGCAGGGCCATGCGATGGATTCGGTTGCGGCTGCTGAAGGAATTCAGCAGAGTGGGCGCCAAAACGGCAAAACCTTGCTCAGATAAAAGACGGCCGATACTGTGATAGCTGGGAGGATCGGTATCCGATCGTCCCATGACCATTTCTGCAGATCCGCCGATGCCGTGAAGAAAAAGCACCAGAGGAAAGGGCGGCTGAACGGGCGCAACGGGCGGTCGAAAGTGCGCCTCGACGATCAGACCGGGACGCATTCGCAGCTGAATTTTTTCATTCGGCCCGTCATGAGGAAGAATCTTCATCTCTCCATCAGACTGCCAGGATGAGGGAACAGCCAGCACCTCGCTCCACCGGTCTCTATTGCGACGCACCGACGCCAAATAGCTGTCCAGCGAGTCATAGGAGCGCTGCCAGTGCAATAGGCTCGTTTGGTCGGCATCCAAAAGGATTTCGCGCAAGGCCGATTCATATCCACGGCCGAGTTTATCTTGATCATTCATGGTTGCTGACAAGACTGACCACTTGTTGGCTTATCACGGAGGCCAGCGCGGCGTCGATCATGAGCTGAGACAAAAATCCCTCATACAGAGAACTATCCGCTGCAGCCTGGCCGCGTAAAAGCCGGATAAACGCTCTGTTTTCGTTGATAAAACCATCCTCCTCGCCCTGCAGATATTGGACCGCTCCCTGGCCGGCCGGATGAAAGGCCAGACGGGTCAATCGATCGTTGAGCACCGCCACGCCTTCGCGGCCGAACAGCTGCACGAGAAATTTTCCCATGCCCGGCGGCTGTCCGCTGTCGCCGACGATCAAGGTTCCGGCGGCCTCATTGGCGAATCGAAACGTCGCGCTCACATGATCGATCACTCCAGTGGGTTGATGATAATTTTTCCCGGCGGCGAAAACCGACAGCGGTTCAGAACCGGAGAGAAATCGCAACAGGTCGGCGCCGTGAATTCCCTGCGAGATCACATGACCACCGCCCTTGGCAGGATCATTGGCCCAGAACTCCGGCGGCCAGGGATCATCCATGACCTGTACATGGATCATATAGGGTTCCGGTACCAGCTCGCGTGCACGCTGGATCAATGAATAGAAACGAAATTTGAACCCCACCATGGCCGGCAGCTGCATCTGTTGAAAGGCGCGAACCACCTCCAGGGTGTCGGTGCTGGAAAGGGTGATCGGCTTTTCCACCAGGACGGGCTTGTGCGCTTGCGCGGCTGCCAGACAGAGCTGCTTGTGGCTGTCGGTCTGAGTGGCGATATAGACCGCATGCACTCGAGAATCGGCGAAAACGTCCTCCACTCTGATCGTCGGCCGGCCTTCAGGGTAGCGATCAGCCAGAGAGGCGGCCTGAGACAGCGTGGTGTCGCAAAACCAGAGAAGGCGGACGGATTCCATCTGTGATAAGCAGGCGCTGTGCATCCGGCCCATCTCACCGCAGCCGATCATCGCGATGTTTATTTGTGTAGTATCACTCTTGTTCATGCCGAGATTGCGAAGAAATTGTACGTTTCAAGAAACTTACAAAACAGAACTCTTATAGTAAACAAAAATTTGATCCCCGGCCCACGCCCCCGGAAAGCGGTTGCCTTTTCCTCATAAAATACTATATTTAGACAATAAACCATAGTGGTGGATGTCAAGGTTCAAAAGCAGAGCAAATGTTACCAAAAGGATAGCGAACGCGAACGTCCATGCCTAGGAGTAATAAAACCATGAAAAAGAAAATCGATCCGACCGAGGTCCGCACCGGACGAAAAGCGGATGTACTGGCCAAAGCGTTTCTCGACAACCTATACTATGTGCAGGGTTGTTCCCTGGAACACGCCAGTAAAAATGATCTCTACATGGCTTTGTCCTACACCGTGCGGGACCGAATGCTGGCCTCCTGGATTCAGGGTTTGTACGATTTCGCCGAGCTGAAACCGGATCAGAAGGTTAAAACCGTTTCCTACCTATCAGCAGAATTCCTGCCAGGCCCTCACCTGGCCAACAATCTCCTCTGCCTTGGATTGATGCAAGAGGCCGGAAACGCCATGAAGCTTCTGGGCCTGAACCTGGAGGAGTTGCTGAATCAGGAGGAAGAACCAGGGTTGGGCAATGGCGGATTGGGCCGGTTGGCCTCCTGCTTTATGGATTCGCTGGCCACTCTGTCTGTCAATGCCATAGGCTATGGCCTTCGCTACGAGTTCGGCATCTTTGACCAGGAGATCAAAGACGGGTGGCAGGTGGAGATCGCCGACACCTGGCTGCGGTATGGAAATCCCTGGGAGATCCGGAAAATAGAATGGTCGCAGCAGGTCGGTCTGGCTGGACACACCGAGTCCTATTATGACCCGCATGGCCGGTATACCGTCCGCTGGATTCCAGACCGATTCGTCAAAGGGATCCCTTACGATACGCCGATCATCGGTTTTGAGAATAACCATTGCAACACCATGCGCCTGTGGAAAGCGGAGGCGATGGTCTCCTTTGATTTTCAGGATTTCAATGTCGGCGATTATTATGCCGCAGTGGAAGACAAGATCACATCCGAAACCATCACCAAAGTTCTTTATCCGAACGATTACACCGAATCGGGCAAACAGCTGCGATTGATCCAGCAATATTTTTTCACCAGCTGTTCACTGAAGGACATGATTCGGCTTCATCTGCTGCATCATGAAAATCTGGACTCTTTTCACCAGCACTATGCCATTCAACTGAACGACACCCATCCCTCCATCGCCGTGGCAGAGCTTATGCGCCTGCTGGTGGATGAGCATCACATGGAGTGGGAAAAAGCCTGGCAGATCACCCGCAGCAGCTTTTCCTACACCAATCACACCCTGTTGCCCGAAGCGTTGGAGAGATGGTCTCTTCCCCTGTTCCGCAGCGTACTGCCCCGGCACCTGGAGATCATTTTTGAGATCAACCGGCGGTTTCTGGAGCAAATACGTCTCAGCCATCCAGAGGATCACGATCTGCCGGCCCGTTTATCCCTCATCGATGAAACCGGCAGCCGCTATCTGCGCATGGCTCATCTCGCCTGTGTCGGCAGCCGGCGGGTGAACGGGGTGGCCGCTATGCACAGCGAGCTGCTGAAAAGCACGGTGCTGCACGATTTCTTTCAGCTGGAGCCTGAAAAATTCACCAATATCACCAACGGCGTCACTCCACGTCGTTGGCTGGCGCTGTGCAATCCCGAACTCGCCGCTCTGATCAGCAGCAAAATCGGCTCTGGCTGGATTCGCGATCTGAAAAAAGTGCACCGGCTGCAAGCGCATCTGGACGATGCGGAATTCCGTGAGCAATGGCGTCGCGTCAAGCTCGAGAACAAGAAAAAACTGGCCCAACGCATCCGCGAGACCACGGGTGTCGTCGTGGAAGCGGATACGCTTTTCGACATCCAGGCCAAGCGGATTCATGAATACAAACGCCAGCACCTCAACGTGCTGCATATCATCAGCCGCTATCTGCAGCTCAAAAAAAAACCCACGGCTGAAATCACACCTCGCACTATTATCTTCAGCGGCAAGGCGGCGCCGGGGTATTTTATGGCCAAACTGATCATCAAATTGATCCATTCCGTTGCGCAGGTGATCAACAACGATCCCGATATCGACGCCAGGCTGCGTGTGGTCTTTTTACCCGACTTTAATGTGAAAAACGCCCACCGCATTCACCCGGCGGCGGATTTGTCCGAACAGATCTCCACCGCGGGCAAAGAGGCCTCGGGAACGGGCAACATGAAATTCGCGCTCAACGGCGCACTCACCATCGGTACGCTCGACGGCGCCAATCCGGAAATCAGACAGGAGGTCGGCGCGGAAAACTTTTTCCTCTTCGGGCTCACCGCGGAAGAGATACAAGAAAAAAAAGCCGGCGGATACAGGCCGGCGGACATTTATCAAGCCAACCCCCTGCTGCGGGAGGTCATCGATCTCATCCGGCACGGCGTCTTTTCACCACAGGAACCAGACCTTTTCAAGCCCCTGGTGGACAGCCTTTTGCATCAGGATGAGTATATGCTTTTCGCAGATTTCGCCGCTTATATCGACTGCCAGCATCAAGTGGACCTGGCTTACCGCGATCAGGAGCGCTGGAGCAGAATGTCCATTTTGAACACGGCGTACATGGGCATGTTTTCATCGGACCGGGCCATCGACTCCTACTGTGCGGAAATTTGGCAGACAAACGGCAACGCGTCGAAACGAGAAGCATAAAGCGCGCCTTTTTTCATTCCACTAGACGATTTGATGGTCAAGCTGATCAGCGTGCGGATTTCAGCGATCTGCCGGTGGCTTGCAGAAAAGAGGCAGTACTTTGAAAAGACTGGATTAAGGATCACCTGGGGGACGCTGACGCTTCTCAGTAGGTGTCGGCGCGGGGTCTACGATGAAAGGCCGGTTCGGCGTCTGCTTTGGGCCTGTTGCCGGCGAGAATGATTCAGCAACACGCCTGCGCAGATCTCTTGCCAGGCCCTGGCCTTGTGCTCCCAGGTATGCGACGCTGCGATGGTCGCACGGGCCTGTTGACCCAGCCGATGCCGCAATTCCGGATCCCGGGCCAGGGCGATCACTCCTTCTGCCAGGTCGGGCCATTGTCCGGAGTCGCACAGCAGGCCGTTCTCTCCGGAACGGATCAACTCGGCGATCTGGCCGATGCGGGTGGAGACCACCGGTTTGGCGGCTGCCATATATTCAAAAATCTTGACCGGCGAAAAATAGAAAAAAGGCATCTGCGGGTAGGGCGCCAGCACGATGTCCATGGCGGCGAGAAGCTCGGGAATCTGTTCGTTCGGCACAAAGCCCTGCAGGGTGATTCGCTCAGCCAGTGATTTCTCCGCGATATACCTTTCCACGGAACGCCGCGCATCGCCGCCCTGACCGACGAGAAAAAAATGCAGGGAAGGATTTCGGGGGATGACGGCGGAAAAGATCTTCAAGAGATTCTCGATCCCGTGCCAGGCGCTCATGGAGCCGATAAAGCCGGCCACAATTTTGTCCTGCAGACCAAACTGCTCCCTCACCCGCCTGATACGCTCCTCAGGCACATCGGCGACGATGTCAGCGCCGTTGCTGACGACGTCGATCTTGTCCTCGCGTACGCTGTACTGAGAGACCAGATACTTTTTCAGCGCCAGACTCTGCGCCACGATATGATCCGCAGCCCGCACCACCTTGCGCTCGATGCATTCCGCCAGCAGCGGCGGATGCCAATAGTCCGGCTGAAAGGTTCGCGCCTCATAGACCGCCGGACAATCCGCCTCGAGCACCAGCGGCAGACCTCTTCCGGCCGCGTTTCTCATGGCCGAGAAGAGATACAAATCCAATCGGGAGACCAGGAGATCCGGATGAAAAGCATCTATCTGCCGGCGCTCCTCGCCGAGAAAGCGAATGTTCTCATACAGAATTTTGGGATCATGAAAAAAGCGACGCATCAGCGGGGAACGGAACCGGCGAGGGGCAGCGGGCTCGTCCAGCTCGGAGCCGGCCGGCTGATCCCGCAGCCAGCAGAGCCGGACCACATGGCCCAGACGCTCCAATCCGGAGAACAGCTTGAGCGGTTTGATCACCGAGCCGATGGAAGCGCCGCGAAGATCGTAGAGATAGTTGAAATAGAGCAGACGCATGCGTAATATCTTTATGAGAAAATGGCATTCGACAAGCGGAAGATCAGGCTCACACTGATGCGGCCTGCGGTTTCTCCGCCAGGATGATCAGGTTGCCGCGATGGTTGTCAAAAGGCCGCAGCAGACGATTGGCTGTTTTGGCCAGCGGCAGCACCAGCCCGTAGAGGGCGTTCATGCGCCGGCGCCGCAACGTTTCGGTGATGTCGAAAAGCAGGGAGGCGAGAAAATGGCCATCGGTGCGCCGACGGAGGATGGTAAAGCCGATGCGGCGCAGCGCCTTGAGCATTTGTTCCATGCTGTACAGCTCCCCGGTGTGTTCGGACTCCATCCACTCGTTCATGTCGGTGTATTTCTGCAAAAGCGGAAAACGGCCTTCATGCACGCTCGGCATCTGCAGGTGCAGTTGTCCGCCCGGCCGCAGAGCGGCGAAGAATTTTTCCAGAATCTCCTGGTTGCCCTGGATATGCTCAAGCACGTGGATGGAGACGATCAGGTCGTACTGATCCCGGCTGGACAACTCGCGCAGATCTTTTTTATAAAACGAGGTGTTGGCGAGACCGCTGATTCGCCTGATCTGTTCACAGATCTGGATGTTCTGGCCCAGTTCATGCAGATCATCGTCCGCCTTGTCCCATCCTTCTACCTGCGCCTGCGGGTATTTCTCAGCCAGATAAAAAGTAAAATCCCCCTTGCCGCAACCGGCATCCAGCACGGCGCGCGGGTCCGACTTGAGAGGCAGGGCGTTCATGTGGATGAAAAAATTATGCGCCGTATAGGAGGAACAGGAGAACAGCCGAATGTACCATCGCGCCAGCCGCCCGGCCCGCTGCACCTCTGGATGATAAACTTGCCATTTGCCGAACTGCGGCATAGCCCACTCCTTCGATCTTTCCACACGCTTCCCCAATCGACCTCAATCCGGGCTTTTCCAGACCGGTGATCGGAGCAATGGCTTGCGGCGTCCTCAGGCCCCTCGAGGCAGTGTGCAGCCTCGGGGAGTGCCTGAAGGCCGGCCGAAAATTTAGCCAAACAAACGGCAAAAAACAAGCAGTTTTTCAAGCCCCTTCACCCACCCTGGCTTCCATCAGGCGGGTTTACTCTTTTGAAAACAAGAACATCAACGTATGCCGTTCAGAGCGTTAACCGTGCGGAAATGAAATCCATAGATGGCAAAGGTGATCGCTAGGGACAGATAGCGGGGACGGCGAAACAGAGTCCAGAAGAAAAGCTTCCAATATTCGCGCCGCTCCTCGCCAAGGGTTCCCAGCTTCCAGATGGAACGCACAAAGGCGTAGAGCTCAGCCGCATGCAGTCGCACCCGCACGCGGGGCGGATTGTAATTGCGCAGGCAAACCTTGACCCGTTCATAGAACCTGGCCGGGCTGTAGATCTCGGCCATCAGCCGGTCGTAGCCCTGCTTCAAACGGTCCATACCCATGGCAGGGATGATGTTGGTGGTGCCGTCGGCGTTATCGCCGCTCATGTCGTGGGAGATGCGGCCCTCTGCCAGCAGCCGGGCAAACAACGGCGTGCCGGGAATCGCCTGCAGCATGCCCACCATGGCGGTCACCACGCCGCTTTTCTGAATGAATTCGATCTGGCGGTCAAAGATCGTCTCCGTGTCGTTGTCAAAGCCGACGATGAACCCGCCCATCACCTGCAGACCGTGGCGCTGCATCGTCTGCACGCTGCGCACCAGATCGCGATCCACGTTCTGGCCTTTTTTGCATTCGGCCAAGCTCGCCTCATCCGGGGTTTCGATGCCGACAAAGACCGAATTGAATCCTGCCGCAGCCATCAGG
>JAKJDB010000815.1 GCA_022706175.1 Candidatus Zhuqueibacterota bacterium
TGCGAGGCTCCTCAGCGCGACAGTCGTCGGATCTGGCCGCTGTCCCCACCGACGCCAGCATCATCGCTGTGGTGGACGCCATCGAATGGAATGGCCGAACGGTGTTTAAAAAAGAAAAACAAGGCCGTTTATGAAACTGGCGCGTGTTATCGGCCGTGTGTGGGCGACCATCAAGGAACCTAAATTGACCGGCGTGCAGTTGTCGATCATTCAACCGGTCAACGAAAAGCTGGAAAAGATGGGTTCGCCCCTCATCGCCGCGGATATTCTCAACTCTAAGGAAAACGATCTGGTTTATTGGGTCAGCGGCGCTGAAGCCACTTTTCCGCTGCCGGATCGGCAGATACCCAGCGACGTAAGCATCGTCGGCCTGGTCGACAGATTGGATACCCCTTCCTTATGATCCTGGCGCGAGTCATCGGCAGCCTGGTAGCCACCATTAAACATGACAGCTATCAGAACCGAATAATCATGTTGGTCAAACCGATTTCTCCTGATGGACAGATGAAATCCCTGCTCATGGTGGCTGTGGATACGGTCGGTTGCGGCGTCGGCGACACAGTGCTGGTGGCTTCAGAGGGCCGCGCGGCCATGGAACTCCTTGGCCTGCAAAAACGGCCGCCGTTGCGCAGCATCGTCACCGCCATCGTCGACCGGATCGATTATACGCCGGTGTCTCCTGTAGGAGATCCTTCATGAGCCCGGTGTTGTCGGCTGAAGAAAAAGAGAGACTGGTGCAGCTGATCACTCGGGAGGTCTTGGCCAGATTGCGCGGGCAGGGGGCGGGCCAGTCCCAAGCCAAGGCAACCGATTCCACCCTCTCCGGCCAAACCCTGTTTCTGCCCAACCGGCTGATCTCTTCGCAGATCGTGCAGCCGTTGGCCGGCCGCTTCGTTCAGACGGTGTGCATCACCGACAACGCCCTGATCACCCCGACAGCCAGAGATCTGCTGAAAGAATGGCGCATCTCTGTGCAGCGCCAACCTGCGGCCATGGCTGTGAACGCGCAAACTTCGCCGCAGGAGGGAGTGGTGGCGTTTCTTGCCCCTGTTCTGTACCGTTTTCAATGGCACGCTGTTCTGCAGGCATTCAACCGCCTTCCCTATGCTGTGGAGAATATAGAGATCGGTGGAGCCAAGGAGATGGAGGCTGCCGCAGCACTGGCAGCCGGAGTACAGTCAGGCCGCTATCGGGCGGGCATCATCCTGGATGACGCGGCGTCCAGCTTGCTGCCTATTCTGCAGCATCAGGATCGTATTCAGCCGGTGATCGGCTGGAGTTCGCTGAATGTTAGAATGCGGCCGGCGCCGCTGCAGAGCAATGTGCTTTTAATCAACCGGCGTTCCATGGGCGCAAAATACCTCGCTGATATGATCGCTGCATGGCTGGCGGTCTCTCCGCAAGGTTGACGATGTCCCTCTCTAACCCGCTATCGGACTGCAAGACTGATTTCAACATGCAGGAAAACGCGTGCTTCTGGATCAAGTAAAACAAGCAGGGGTGGTCGGCGCCGGCGGCGCCGGTTTCCCGACTCATGTAAAACTGCAGGCTCAGGTTGAATACTACCTGGTCAACGGCGCAGAGTGCGAACCGTTGATGCACAAGGATCGCGAGCTGATGTGCCGTTTCTCCCGCGAGATCGTTCAGGGCCTGCAATGGGCGGCGGATTGTGTTCACGCCGACAAACGGATCTTTGGCATCAAGTCCAAAAATCAGTGCGCCATCCAGGCCCTCAAAACCGCCATCGGCAACAGCCCGATCTCCATTCACGAATTCGGCGACTATTATCCGGCCGGCGATGAGTATGAGCTGGTCTATGGCATTACCGGCCGGCTGATCCCTGCGCAAGGATTGCCGCTGCAGATCGGCGCGGTGGTGAACAATGTTGAAACCCTGTTCAATATTTACCAGGCGG
>JAKJDB010000816.1 GCA_022706175.1 Candidatus Zhuqueibacterota bacterium
GGCCTGCCGCAGTTTTTGATAGACCGCCACATCCTCGGCTGAGGATAAATCCTGTAAACTGGTGACGCCGTATTTTTTCGCCTCGTTCAACGCAGCCAGCGCCGCTTCCTCCCGCTGCTGTTCGCCGGCATCCGGCACCACCCGATATACCGCTGTCATGGCCTCGTCTTTCAACATGCCGGTTGGTTCGCCGCTACTGAGATCGCGAACGATTTCACCGCCAGGTGGATCCGCTGTATCCCGTGTGATCCCGGCCAATCGCAGCGCCATAGAGTTTGCCAGGCCCATATGACCGTCGAAGCGGGCGACGAACACGGGCGTCTGAGCAGTGACGGCATCGATCCATTCCTTGCGCGGCAGTGGCGCATCAGGCCAGTTCTCATGATCCCAGTCGCCTCCCGTTATCCAGGCGCCGGGGTTCTTCTCAGCCCGATCCCGGATGAGGCGAACAAACTCATCCGGCGTTTTGGCCGGCCGCAGATCGATGCCCAACAGTTGAAAGCCGCCGCTGACAAAATGGACGTGATTGTCGATGAACCCGGGCAGCACCCGTTTGCCCTGCAGACGCAGCACCTGAGTCGAGGGTCCGATGTAGCGCTGCATCTGTCGATCCTCGCCCACGTCGAGGATGCGGCCGCCTGCGCACGCCATGGCTTGCGCCTGAGGACGATCTGCGTCCATGGTCCATATTTTTGCATTCAGCACCACGATCTCCGCCGCCGGCTGCGCAAACAGCGTAACCGAAAAGGCCATACAGATCGCCGGTATAAAAAAGGGTTTCATATTTCATCCTGCCATTGTAAATTGTCCAACCGGAACACGGCCGCCCGGTGCTGCGGCCAATCTACAAATAATATCAAGATCTTTCAACGAAAAATAATTTTTTACGTGATGATACCGTATTTTAGTAGGAGAAGGTCATGGCTGAAACAAAACGATTTCTGTTCTCCGATCCACCCAGCCGCCTGCAGCGGCCTTTGGCGCGGCTGCAGCCGATACTGGCTAAAAAGGGCCACGCGGCCATCGATCCAGCCCTCATCGAAAAAGAGGTTCACTCCTACGCCAGACTGGAACCGCTCATCGCCATCGAATCGCCGGAGCACTGGCGGTCGGTGGTGACCGGATTGGATTCAGGCATCGACGCCATTCTGCCGCTCAGCATTCCTGCCTACCCCACCGAGGTTTGGAACTCTCATCCGCAGCCCCTGATCGACCGCGGCCTGCCGCTGATCTTTTGGCCGTTGCAGCCCTACGATGAGCCGGATTTCTGGCGCTGGTCCGCCTGTGATCTCTTGCGCGCGCTGGGCGTCACCACCCATATCGCTCAAAACAGCCGGCACGCCGGCCGGCTCATCAAATCCTACGCGGTGAAACGTCTGTTGCAGAACAGCAGAATGGTGGTGTTCGGCGAACAGAACTTTCCCTGGAACGCCCATGCGGCAGGTCATCTGGTAACGGCAAGCCTGGGGACGCGGATCATTGTCCGTCCCATCGCCGATATACGCAATCGCTATAGCTTCATCAGCCAGGATAGCGTGGAGCGGATCTGGAAGGAACGCAGCCGGCGCTATGTAGTGAAATCCGTGAAACCGGAAGCGCTGCACGAGGCGATCCGCGTCTATCTGGCCATCAAAGCCATTCTAGAAGAAGAAAAAGCAGCGGCATTCGGGTTGAACTGCTTTGGCGATCTGATCATTCAGGGCGGCCGCGATGTCCCCTGTCTGGCGCAATTGCTGCTGCGCGAGGACGGCTATGTGACCGCTTGCGATGGTGATTTTGCCGCCATGATGAGCATGATGCTGATCACTCACATGCTGGATCAGCCCTGCATGATGTCGAACATGTACCCGGTCTCTTATGTGGGTGCGCTGACCGATCACTTTGGCGATCCGTTGGCGCCGCCGGCGG
>JAKJDB010000817.1 GCA_022706175.1 Candidatus Zhuqueibacterota bacterium
CAAGGTTGCCGCAGAGACCACTTGGATGCTGTTGAAAGAATTCGGGCTCACTTCCAGAGACTGGCGCAGGCTGTTGGACGTGCCTGCAGCGGATCTTTTGGCCGCGCAGCTGCGGTTGCGTGAAAAGACCGCCCACACCAGGCTGAAAAGAATGCTGTGGAGCAGCGCTGCCGGGCTCGGTGAATTCGGCCCAGTGGTGGACGGAAAAACGCTGCCGTCACATCCCTTTGATCCCGTCGCGCCGGAGATATCTCGCCACAAGCCGCTGATGGTGGGCTGGAACGAGGATGAATTTACCTTTTTCGCCATGGTGGCTGGGGACACCGCGGCTTTTCAGTTGGATCAAGCCGCTCTGCTCAAGAGGGTGGAGGCGGAATATGGCCCGGTTGCCGGACGAATGATCAGCACCTACAGGCGAACCCGGCCGCAGGCCTCTGCCGGCGCGATCTATGTTGCGATCAGGTCCATGGATTTCAGCGGCGTCGGTTCGCTGGAGATCGTGAACAAAAAAGCCGAGCAAAAGGGAGCCCCTGCTTTTCTCTATCAGTTCGGCTACCAGTCCGAGTACAAGATCCCAGGCACTGAATACCCGCTCGGCGCTTGCCATGCCATGGACATCCTGTTTAAATTCGCCAATGTCGTTCCCCCGCCCTCTGGAACGCTGGAAAAGGGCTGGCCGGGCAATCGGCCGGAGCGCTTTACCGCGGCGCGCAATATGGCCGGAATGTGGAGCACTTTTGCCCGCTGCGGAAAACCCGCTGCGCAGGGCCAGCCGAATTGGCCGGCCTATACTTTGACCGGGCGGCCCGGCATGCGCATCGACCATCTCTGCGAGGTTTATTACGACCGCTATAAAGAGGAGCGGGAGATGTGGGAGGAGGTTTCAGAACAGCTGCGGAATGAGCAGCCGTAAGCGGGTCTTGGCTGTGAATTTCTTTGCATCGCATGCGCTTTACCCTTTTAGAGTTGTTTATCCACCTTCCCTGCGCCGTTTCATCATACCCTCTGCTTACGCCGGCGCCGCAGGCCTGCCTGGCCAGGGGAAAAAACTGGATTCAGAACCACTTTATGTACGAGGTGATATGAAGCGAAGAGAATTTATCGGAATGTCTGCTGCTGCCGTGACCTTGCTGCCGGCCAAGCTGTTATACCCCAGGCCGCAGAGCGCACAGACCAGGGCGACCGCTCAACGAGTGATCGATCCCATCGTGCCGTTTCGGTTTTATTACAACCGTAAAGAGTTCATGTTCGATCAGATGATCCAAATCAACCGGTTGAGTGGATTACGGCGTTTTCTGCTGACCGCCCCCATGGAGGAGGTGCGACTTGGCGGTTTCCCGTCGCCGCAGGTTTATCGCGAAATCGGCGAACAGCTGCTGGAGATTAAAAATCATCTTGCGCGATACGATCTGGAAGTGGGCTGGTGGTGTGCGCCTTCCTTGCGTTCCGGATTCAAGAAAGGGTTCCAGTATATCACGGATCTCGATGGAACAGTATCTGAAACCACGCCTTGTCCGCTCTGCCCGGATTTCAGCCAAGGGTTCAGCGAAAACGTCGCCACGGTGGTTAGAATCGCCCGGCCGTTCATGGTGCAGTTCGAAGATGATTATGAGCTGAGCTGGCAGCCGCCTTTAGTCCGTTTCGGTTGTTTCTGTCCCCATCATCTGGCGGCATTTGCGCAACGGCAGAACCGGCCCTATGCCAGAGAAGAACTGCTGGAGATCTTTAAGCAGGTAACCCCGGAGAGTACAAGGCTGAGGCGCGCCTGGGCTGAGTTGAGCCGTGACAGCCTGGTGGATCTGGCTGTGGTGATCCGCAAAAAGATCGATGCGATCGCACCGGAAACCCGCGTTTCTCTGTGCCAGTCGGGAATGACGGATTTTGACGGTGATTTTACCGAG
>JAKJDB010000818.1 GCA_022706175.1 Candidatus Zhuqueibacterota bacterium
CAAAATCCAAAGCTTGGCTGACCGTCACCTCGGGATAGTGATCCCCTTCAGGATAAAAGTGTACGGTGTCCGCCCGGCTGCCGGTATAACAATTCCAGATGGCAAACTGTCCCAGCTCGTTGTTAAAATTGCTGCCAAGAGGCAAAAGAGCGTTATTCATGGCCTCCAACGGGTCGACGTTTTTCATCTGTTCCCATAAAGCCGGCAACAGGGCAGAAGTGAATTTTTTCTTCAACATGTGAAAAAAAATGGCAAGTCCATATTCATGAGAGCCGTCGAACTGGATGAACGACAGCTCCGGATTTTTAAAAAACCGGGGAAGGTAATGGAAATAATCGTTCACCTGCGGATAGACCAGATCTTCCATCAGGGTGGCGGTGGCTTCATAAAAATAGGCGGAAGGATGTTCTGTCGTGTGATAACCGCGATAGCCGAATTGGACCAGGTGAAAAAACTCGTGTGCAGCGGTGACGCGCATGGCATCCAGCCCTTTAGTCGGCGTATGGGTAAAGTCATTATCCATAGTCATCCACCCCGTATAATCCGGCTGCGGCGTCTCCGCCACCTCCTGCTCCGGAGTGGTGGCGCCGTAATCGCCGAGCTGCTGGACGTAGACGTCGTATTCAGGTCCATCGACGCCGTAATCAGCGGGCGGCGGCGCAAAGCCCAATTGACCGATTTCCACTTCATAGGCATAATCAAAGGCCTGTGCGGCCTCCTGGATATACTCCGGCGAAGCCGCATCAAGTCCGGAATCGGTGTAATGAACCCTGAACCGGCCGGAGGGGCTGACCAGCGATAGGGGCAGCTCCGGCCGCTGGAACAACGGCTGCAGCAGCGCTCGTTCGTCGTCCGTAGCGGATGAAAGGAGCGACAGCGCCTCGGCCTTGACAGAGGTGGCGATGCGGGTGACCGGACGCCTGTCCGAACGATACGGTTCCGGCAGAGCATTGGCGTCGCGCAGGACAGTCCATTGATGAAACAGACGTTCTGCCTGAGACAGCCTGCCCTGCCGCCAATCATCCTGAATGGGCTCAAGCACGTCCTGTTCCGCTCCCATCAGGCTGCTGAAAAAGAGCAGCGCCAGACCTGTGATCCTCGTTAACATGGTCAGTTCTTTTTGCGAAAGACAAAACGGATGGGAACTCCGGAAAAACCGAATTGGGCTCGAAACCGGTTTTCCAGATAATTGCGATAGTTCTTCGGCACCCCGCGAGGTTCATTGGTGAAAAAGCTGAACAGAGGCGGTTTAATTTTAAGCTGAGTGACGTAGTTGATTTTAACCCACTTGTCGCCGTAGGCCGGAGGGTGATTCTCGGCTATGGCGTCCTGAAGGAATCGATTCAGATCTGAGGTTTTAATTTGCCGATGCAGTTCTTGGTAAACCAGCAGGCTGGTGTCCAGGACTTTAAAAATGCGCTGGTGCGTCATGGCGGAGATGAACAGAATGGGGATAAAGGATAATTCATGCACCGTCTCTGCCAGAGTTTGGCGAAAGGCCTGGGCGGTGAGAGTGTCCTTTTCGATCAGATCCCATTTGTTGACAGCGACCACGATGCCGGTGCCTACTTCGATCGCCGCTTCGATTATTTTTTTATCCTGGTCCGACAGGGGTTGGGTGGCATCGAGCAGAACGACCGACACGTCCGAGCGGCGAATGGCGTTGTGGGTGCGCACGGTGCTAAAGTATTCGACGTCCTCATGGACGCGCGCCTTGCGGCGCAGGCCGGCGGTATCGATGAGGATGAACTCCTGTTCCTGATAGCGCAAGCGGGTGTCGATGGCGTCGCGGGTGGTGCCCGGCACATCGGTGACGATGTGCTTCTCCTCGCCGAGCAGCGCATTGATCAACGAGGATTTGCCCACATTGGGCTTGCCGATGATCGCCAGTTTCACCGC
>JAKJDB010000070.1 GCA_022706175.1 Candidatus Zhuqueibacterota bacterium
GATGAGAGCGGCAACATCAGTTTTGTCGATGTCGGTTTTTATGCCGGCATGTACACCAACGGCGACCGCTTTGGCGCCGCCATTCTGGATTATGACATGGACGGCCTTCAGGATATTTTTATCCCTTCTCAGGATTATGGCTACATCCTGTATCACAACCTGGGCCCGGCAGCCGCCAACAACTGGATCGGTTTTGATCTGTGGGGAACCGAGTCCGCTCGCGATCCGCTGGGATCGCTGGTCACGCTGTACGCCGGCGGCAAGCGTCAGATGCGCTGGACCAAGGCCGCCAACACCTGGAAGATTCAGGACAATCCCTATGTCCATTTCGGCATCGGCCAAGCCACCCGCATTGACTCGGTGGTCATTCGCTGGCCGTTGGGCAATGTGGAGGTGCTGAAGGACCTGGCGATCAATCAATATCACAAAATCACCGAATCCAGCGGCACCGACGTTTCCGCTCAGCCTGTACAGGTCCCACTGTCCTTTGCGTTGGCGCAAAACTATCCCAATCCCTTTAATCCGGAGACCCGTATAGAGTATACGTTGGCAGCCAACGGCGCGGTGTTGCTGGAAGTGTTCAATCTGTCCGGGCAAAAAGTCGCCACTCTCGTCGACAGGATGCAACCGGCCGGCAAGCATTCCGTGCAATGGCGTGGATGCGATGATCGCCGCCAGCCGCTGCCCAGCGGCCTGTATACCTATCGTCTCTCTGCCGGTTCGACGACGAGTACGAAAAAGATGCTGTTTGTACGCTGACATTTCGCTGATGAGCTAGAACCTTTGTTTTTGCGCTGAATGACAGTCGAGACGCGTCCAGCAAGGTGAAAGGGAGTTGTTGGAAGTGCCGAGACGTAACCAGGGTTGCCTATGAATGGACGCCCCCAGGCAATCTGATTAAAGGCGAAGAGGGAGGATGAAAATGAAACATATGCTAATTGCGGTCATCTGCAGCCTGGTGATCATCGGCCACACCCATGCCCAGAGCGATAACGGCAACAAATTCAACCAGGTCTGGCATTCCTCGTTGACTGATTTTGTCAAGGGTAATCTGGTAAATGCCGGAATGGATATCGACGGCGATGGGTGGGGCGAATTCCTGGTCTGGGATGTGACCACCCAGACGTACCTTTTGTATGAGGCTTTTGCAGACGACCAGTATCACATTGTATACCGGGATAATGAACTGCTCAATTTTTTCGATTTGGATCGTGACGGGCAACTCGAGCTGGTAAAAATCCACCAGGAGGCGGCAACCTTGCAGCAATGGATGACCATTCATGAATGGAACGGTAAAAATCTTGATGCCGACCTTTCCGGTGGTTTTCTGGAGCCTGCCAAGACAACGAACCGGATTCCCAGAACCTTTTGGTACGGCATCGCCGAAGGGCATGGTTTTGATAGAGGCGTATGGGATTTTAAAAACTTTGATGGCGATCAGGATTGGGATATTATCGCCGTAGATGCCAAGCTCAGCGTTTGGGGCGGCCAGGTGGTCCGGTGGAACGAGGGCACCATCATCAACATTTTGGAAATGACGAATTTCGACACAGACGCCCCACAGCTCACTCTCCGCTACACCAGTGGCTCTTTGGCCAACGGCATGCGGTTTTTCGGCGTGTATAACGCCTATATCGACATCGACCGGGATGGCTTGATGGACAATATCCTCGTGAGCGATCATGCCCAGACGCTGATGGGGATTCGTACCGCAGGCAATGACCAGTATGATCCGATCGTGGTCTCCCGGTTGACCGATGCACTGTTTTATCATCTGCCCAGCTGGCCCATTGTCGCCGACCTGGACGGGGATAACGTCGACGACATTTTTTTCGGCGATCTGGACGGGCAGGTATGGTACACGCAAGCTTATCAGGACTTTCCATCCACTTTGTCGGATTATAATATTTTATTGCTGAATCGCGTCGTTGCCAAGCAAAGCGAGCCCGGCGCCACCAACATGTGCATCGGCGGTCATCTGGGCGATCAGGACGGCGACGGCAAACCGGATATTTATTTTTTTTCCAAGGACATCAACAGCCTGATCGATATTGAGTATCAAGGCGGTTTTGCCGGCGATGCGTCCTCCTTTTCATTCACCTACACCAAGCTGCATTTTCCAAATGGCGATCTGATGAATGCCACGATGTGGGAAATGCAAACCGGCGCTCGTTATGGATTTCCTCTGCTGGATATGGATCAGGACGGCAAAAGAGAATTAGTTCTGGGCGCTGTGGATACGGATAATATGGCGACTCGAGGCATTCCTACTTTATATATTTTAGAAAGTGAACATCAGGCCGTTACCGCCGTCCGAAAACCTTTTAACACTTTGCCGGTAAAGTATCAGCAACTGACCAATTATCCCAATCCTTTCAATCCGGCGACTGAGATCGAGTTTACGTTGGCCGAACCGGGCTGGGCGACCCTCGCTATTTATGATAGCAACGGCAGATTGGTGCGAAATCTGCTTTCCGAGCAGAGACCGGCCGGACGCCAGACCGTTGTGTGGAATGCCAAAGACAATAACAACGGAAATGTCCCCAGCGGTGTTTATTTTTGCGTTTTTCATTCACAGGATTTCACAGCCACAAAGAAAATGATGCTGATAAAATAGTATTCGGTCGGCACGGCTGTTGTTGTGTCGTGTCGCCTTGCACGTTATTCCTGGCGACTGTTGTGATCCAAACAAACGGTATAGTAATTTTATGAAGAAATCGGAATTCATTAATAAAAACTGGCTGTTCCGCTACTGCGACCATGGCCGTGGAGAGCGGTTCGATTTCCATCGCGATGAAAAAACAGAGGGATGGCTGCCGGCTGCCGTGCCCGGCGACGTTCATCTTGATCTGATGGCTGCCGGAATGATCACGGATCCGTTTTACGCCATGGAGAGCGACCATTGCCTGTGGATGGAGGAGAAAGACTGGTGGTATCGCACCATGTTTCGTGTGCCGGAGGCTGAAAAGGTAAAAGGAGAAAAACAGATCTTTCTGCTGTTTCACGGACTGGATACGTTCGCCACCATTTATCTCAACGGCAACCGACTAGCCAGCCACCAGAACATGTTCACCCCTTTGCGAATCAACATTACGTCCGAGCTGCTCGACGATGATAACGATCTGCGCGTGTGCCTGGCCTCGCCGGCCTACAGCCCCCGCATTCATCGGGATTCGCTTTTGGCGCGAACGCCGCCGCAAAGATTATGCAGCCGCAAAGCGCAAGCCAGTTACGGTTGGGATATCGCCCCACGATTGGTGACGATCGGCCTTTGGCGTCCCGTGGAGCTGTTGATCTGCGATGCCGTGGAAATCACCGACGCGTGGATTCGAACGGAACAGATCGTCGGATCCACCGCCCAGGTGACGCTTGAATTTTCCATCGCCGTACACGACGACCTTCCCCGTCAGGTCCTCGTCGATGTGAAGGTGTTCGATCAAAAACGTCGAATCGCCTTAACCCTCGACGCTGCAATGAACCATCGGTCGGAATCGTTTACTCTGCAGAATCCGCCGTTGTGGTGGCCGCACAACCATGGTGCGCCGGCCCTGCTGCCCTATTCCATCACTCTGGCCAAAGATCATCGGGAGATCGATCGCTGCGAAGGCGTCTTTGGCGTGCGCACGATCGAATTGGTTGAGGAGCCGTTGGAAGGAAACAAACGCAGCTTTTATTTCAAGGTGAACGGCAAACCGGTTTTTCTCAAAGGCATGAATTGGACGCCGTGCGATGCGATCTATGCCCGGATCAGCGACGCAAGATATGAAAAGCTGCTGAGCAAAGCCGTAGAATCGAATATCAACACGCTGCGTGTGTGGGGCGGCGGCATCTACGAGTCGGAGACCTTTTATCAGCTCTGTGATCGCCAGGGGGTTCTGGTCTGGCAGGATTTCATGTTCGCCTGCGGCGTCTATCCCCAGGATGAGGCCTTTCTCGCTGAAGTCAAAGAGGAGGCGGAGACCATCGTCAAGCAGTTGCGCCACCATCCGTCGTTGTTCATCTGGTGCGGCGATAACGAGGTGGATTGGGTTGGCGTAACCGGATCAATCGCGAACTGCTGCCGCAGGTCTGTCATGCCCTAGATCCGAGCCGGCCGTTCGTCGTCAGCTCGCCGTTCTCGCACGATCACGAGCATCCCAACGACCCGACCAGCGGCGATGTGCATCTGTGGAAGCACGGCGCTTCCTACCGGGATGAGTATTATACCGGCTGTTTTCCCAATATGATCACAGAGATTGGCCACATCAGCCTGCCGGATTTGACTGTATTGAAACAGTGCATTCCGGCCGACAAACTCTGGCCTCCTTTTAACGAGCACTGGTACATGCATTGTGCTGATCCCAACCGTTCGGGTGATTCTTATCGCGTGCAATCTTATTTTGATTCCATTCGCGCCAACGGCCTGGCGGCGCCGCAAACGGTGGAAGAGCTGATTGAGTCGACGCAACAACTGCAAACGGACGCGACGACGTTCTGGATTCAGCATTTTTCAGCGCAACCTCAGTGCTGGGGCCTCTTCCTGTGGAATTTGTGCGATGCCTGGCCGCAGATTTCGGATGCGTATATCGCCTATCCCTTTCACGTCAAGCCGGCGCTGGCCGCTGTGCGGGAGGGCTTTGGCAATATAACCAGGTAAAAAGACGGTGATCGCTTTTGGCTTTCGCCCGGGCGCGATCGCCTGTCCGCCGTTGCCGAAGCCTTATGCTGTGAAACGCCTTTTGCGGAGGAAAGAAAAATGAAAAAGTTGGTCACGGTTTGCTGCTTGCTGCTTGTGGCCCTGGTGGCTACGGCACAGGATCTGACGCAATACGAATTGCTGAACTCCAGCACCATTGGCATTCCCAAGGTGCTCATGGATCGCTGGGGCGCTGTATCAGCCGACATCGATAATAACGGTTGGCCCGACATTTTTTCCGTCAAGTGGCGCGGAAGAACCATTTACAGCCAAATGTACCTGAACAGTTCCGGAATGTACGGCAACGACATCATGCCCAATTCGCCGCAACTCATGGCTTATGAAGATACTCAAAACGCCACGCGGTGCAACATCTTTGCCGACTATGACAACGACGGCGACAAGGACTTTTTCTTCGGCGGCGATTACGATATGGCCCTGTTCAGAAACGATAATAGTGTCTTTACCAACGTCAGCCAGGCCACGGGCGTCAAGGGCGCCGGAGCGCCGGGATTTTTCACGGTTTACGGATTCGACTGCGGCGCCTGGGCCGATTATGACCGGGACGGAGACCTGGATCTGGTCGTCTGCCAAACCAATAACAAGAACTTTTTCTTTTTTCGCAACAACGGCGGCGTCTTTGAGAACATCGCTCAGCAGGTTGGTTTGGCGGGAAAAAATCCTCTGGGCAACACCGGTGATCGCGGCGCCTATAGCGCCCGGTTGCAGTGGATCGATTATGACCTGGACGGCGATCCGGACCTGTCCGCCGGCTGGCTGCTGTTTCAAAACAATAATGGGGTATTTACCGAGGTGGCGAAAACCATCGGACTCAAACCCGATTCTTTGACTTTTTTCACCGCCTGGTTCGATTATGACACCGACGGCGATTGGGACTTTTTCAAAATCCGCCACGGCAGCGAGGACCCGGGCCACAATTCTATCTGGAAAAATCAAAACGGCACCTTCGTCGATGTTACCGACGAAACCGGGTTGAATGGCTGGAATCCGCACATCGGCGCCTCTTTTAACCTCGGCGACTATGACAACGACGGCGACGAGGATGTCTACATCCAGATCAACAATTGGACGGACATGGATGTGCTGTTATTGAATGAAGAAGTCGAAGGCGGCCTCCACGTATTGACCGATGTAGCGCCCTATATCGGCATGACCACGGTCGGCGATCGCAAGGGCGCCACCATGCTGGATTATGATATGGACGGCTTTCTCGATATTTATGTGCCCTCGCTGGATTTCGGCTCTCTGATCTATCACAACAAGGGCAATGCCAATCACTGGATCGGCATGATCCTGGAAGGCACTCAGTCCAATCGCGATGCCATCGGCACTCTGGTGACCTGTTACGCCGGCGGAAAGAAGCAGATGAGGTACACTCGCGTGCCGTCCACATGGAAAATTCAAGACAACCAGTTCGTCCATTTCGGCATCGGCACAACAGCCTCCATCGACTCGATTGTCATCCGCTGGCCGCTGGGTTTGAAGGAGGTTTATACCGGATTAGCGCTCGACCGGTATCACCGCATTAAGGAAGGCCAAGGGAGCAGCGAGGTTGCGGCAACGCCCCTGACGGCTCCGGAAACCTTCCGACTGGAACAAAATCATCCCAATCCGTTCAATCCGACGACGACTATTCGTTATCACGTATCCGTCGCCTCTCCGATCACATTGACGATCTTTAACCTGGCCGGTGAGCGTGTTCAAACCCTCGTCAACGCCGAATTCAAGCCGGCGGGCAACTATAGCGTGCTCTGGAACGGACGGGATCAAGCGGGCCGCAGCGCACCGTCAGGAGTATACCTCTATCGTTTGGAGACCGGCGCTACGATGCAGGTGAAGAAAATGACTTTGATGAAATAAGAGCGCTCCATGAAAAAGCTGATCAATGATCCCTATCAGTATGCGATAGAGGAGATCGAAGGCTATGCCGCTGCGTTTCCGCAACGGGTGCGCCGGGTCGACGGGGTGCAGGCGGTCGTGAGGGTGGAGGCGCCCATCCAGGGAAAGGTGGCTGTGCTGATCGGCGGCGGCAGCGGACATGAACCTCTGTTCATGGGGTATCTCGGCAAGGGGCTCGCCGACGGCTGCGCAGTCGGCCATGTGTTTGCCTCTCCATCGGCTGAAATCATCTATCAATCCACCCGCGCTGTTTCCGGCGGCGCGGGCGTGATCTATGTCTATGGCAACTATTCCGGCGATGTGATGAACTTTGATATGGCGGCGGAAAGAGCGGCCGAGCAGGGGATCGCGGTGACCACCGTGGTCATCACCGATGATGTCGCTTCTGCACCCAGGGAAGCCAGAGATCAACGACGAGGCATTGCTGGTGATTTTTTCGTGATCAAGGCAGCCGGCGCCCGGGCCGAAGAAGGCGCTTCTCTGGCAGAGGTGGCGGCTGCAGCGACCAAGGCCAATGACAATACCCGATCTATGGGCGTGGCGCTCACTTCCTGCATTGTGCCGGCATCCGGCAAAGCCACGTTTCACATGGGCGAAGATGAGATGGAGATCGGGCTGGGCATTCACGGCGAACCCGGCGAGTCGCGGCAAAAAATCTTGCCCGCTGATCGGATAACGGACAGGATGATGGCCAGAATTCTCGAGGACCTGCCGTTTGCTTCAGGCGATCGGGTCGCTGTTCTGGTGAACGGGCTCGGCGCCACGCCGCAGGGCGAGCTCTATATCGTGTTCCGCAGAGTCGCTGCCATGCTAAAGCAACGCCGCATCAGCATCCACCGCTCCTACGTCGGCGAATACAGCACCTCTCTGGAGATGGCCGGCTGTTCGATTTCATTGATGCGCCTGGATCAAGAGTTGACCAGGCTGCTGGATCAACCTTGCGACAGCGCCTGCCTGGTGCAAACGGCGTGAATGTGGAGAAGGACATGCTGAGCACACAGGATTGGCTGACCATTCTGCATCGCATCGCCGGCGTCTTTGAACGCTCCAGGGAACGGCTCAACGCATTGGACGGCGCCATCGGCGACGGCGATCACGGAGTGAGCATGGTGGTCGGGTTCCGTGCCGTTCTTCAGGCGATTGAGAGCTATACCGGCGACGAGGCGCTGGATCGTTTATTCAGAGAAGCAGGCGAGGCCTTTTTAGCCGCGGTGGGCGGCGCCATCGGTCCGTTGATCGGCACGATGTTCACGGACGCGGGGAAAAAGCTGGCCGGCTGTTCAGCGTTCGGCGCGGCCCAGTTCAGGGAGATGCTGACCGCCATGGAAAGCGCGGTGGTGCGGCGCGGCAAAGCCGAGATCGGAGACAAGACCATCCTGGACAGCCTGCACCCGGCCGTGGAGGCCGTGCGCGCGCTTCCAGCCGCCGATCTGCCGGAGCTGTGCCGAGCAGCGGCGGAGGCGGCCGAACAAGGCGCCGAGGCCACCGCCGCGTTGATTTCTAAACGGGGTCGGTCAGCTCGGCTGGGCGAGCGAACGTTAGGCCATCCGGACGCCGGCGCCACCAGTCTGTCGCTGATCCTGCAGACCATCGCAGAGTCGATCGAAGAGACGGTAGACAACAGATCATCATAAACCAGCACTCGCCATGCGTACGTTCTCCGCAATTTTCTTTTTACCACGTTGCGGTGTTCTTCCGGTGGCCCATAGGGAGTGGAAGGATGTATCTTTTCGGACTGCATATTCTCGACGCGTTGATTATTGTCGCATATTTTCTTATCTTGATCCTTATCGGCGTGGTGGTCGCCCGCCGTATTAAAAGCCAGGAAGATTTTCTCATGGGCGGCCGCCGCATCGGCACCTGGCTGCAGACCTTTATGAATTTCGGCATGGCCACCGGTTCCGACGTTCCGGTGGGCGCATCCCGCGAGACCTTTCGCATGGGCATGGCCGGCATCTGGGTGCACCTGTTCACGCTGTTCGCCACGCCGTTCTACTGGATCACCACCGTGTGGCAGCGCAGATTGCGCATCAGCTCCATGGCCGAAGTGTTCCGGTTGCGCTTTGAAAGCCGTCCTCTGGAATCTCTCTATGCCCTGATCGGCATTTTTTACCTGATCGCCAACATCAGTCTGGCCATGATCACGCTGCAAAAAACCGTTCAGATCGTCATGCCCAAGCAGGAGCATCAGCTCACGGTGGAGGAAAAAAGTTATATCCGCAATTTCACCAGAATGGATGAGCTGAGGGGTACGGCAAAAACAAGAGCCCTGAACAACGTAGAGAAACAGGAGTACGAAGGTCTGCAGGCGCTGAGGGCAAGGTGCAATCGAGTGTTTCGGTAATCAATCCCACGTTTTTTTTGCTGGCTTTGTCCATCATCGTTCTGTTTTATACGGTGGCAGGCGGAATCATCGCCGCGGCCATCACCGATGCGTTTCAAGGAGTGCTCTTGATCGTGCTCTCCTTTCTGCTGTTGCCGTTTGGCCTTTTCCGGGCTGGTGGGTTCTCGGGCTTGCACCAGGCGGCGCCTGAGTCGTTGTTCAACCTGTTCGGCACGTTGGCCACCAGCGAGTATCCCTGGTACTATGTGGTCTCGCTGGTCTGCGTCGGCCTGATCGTATTTGAATCCGCGCCG
>JAKJDB010000819.1 GCA_022706175.1 Candidatus Zhuqueibacterota bacterium
GCTGTTTTCGCTTTACACCATCAGCGGCGGCATTCGCCTGTCGGGCGACATCCCGGCCCGGCCCCTCACCAACACCTGCTTTCTGGCGATCGGGACGTTGACGGCGAGCTTCATCGGCACCACCGGCGCCTCGATGCTTTTCATCCGGCCGCTGCTGCAGATCAACAGCGAACGCAAGCATGTCCGCCATACGGTGATCTTTTTCATCTTTCTGGTCAGCAATGTCGGCGGCGCCTTGACCCCTCTGGGCGACCCGCCGCTGTTCCTCGGATTTCTCCACAGCGTGCCGTTTTTCTGGACCATGCAGCTGCTGCCTGAGACCCTGCTGGTGGCCGGGCTGGCGCTGTTGATCTTCTTTATCATGGATACGGTTTTATATAAACGGGAGGCCGATTCATCGCTGCAAAAAAACTTTGCCGCAGAGGCCGGGACGCCTGTGCGCATCCGCGGTCTGTTTAACTTTGTGCTTCTGGCCGGTGTGGTCGGCTCTGTGCTGATGAGCGGCATGCTGCATCTGGGCGAGGTGACGGTGTGGGGGATCACGCTGGAATTGCAGAACCTGTTGCGTGATTTCCTGCTGATCCTGATCGGTTTGATTTCGCTCAAGACGACGCGGGTGGAGATACGCCAGGGCAACGAGTTCAGCTGGGGGCCGATTCAGGAGGTGGCGATCCTGTTCGCTGGTATTTTTATGACCATCATTCCTGCGTTGGCCATGCTGCGCGCCGGCAGCCAGGGCCATTTGGCGTTCATCGTCAACAGCGTAAAAGAGCCCTGGCACTATTTCTGGGTTGCCGGCGGCCTGTCAAGCTTTCTCGATAACGCGCCCACGTATCTGACTTTTTTCAACACCGCCCTGGGCAATTTTTATCCCGGAATGCCGGAGACGCAGGCCGTGGCCCGGTTGCTGGCCGAGCATCCGATCTATTTAAAGGCCATCTCCTGCGGCGCAGTGTTCATGGGCGCCAACACCTATATCGGCAATGCGCCCAACTTTATGGTGCGCTCCATCGCTGAAGAGGCCGGTGTCAAGATGCCCAGCTTTTTCGGCTATATGCTCTATTCCCTGCTGGTTCTGATTCCCCTGTTTGTGCTCACGACGTTGATCTTTTTTTAACCGCGTAAAACGCAGCGCCTCGGCCGCCGGTTCTGCGCCGGCGGCAGGTTGCATCGCTGCCTGTGGTTTTGGAGAAATCTAACAGGTTTGAATCCGCGGTGAGTGCGCTTTTTCGTATTCGTCGATATGGATCTGATGTTTGAGCAGATAACCCAGCGCCTCGACCCCTTGCAGAAGACAGAGTTTGTTGAACGGATCGATGGGGAAGGAATGGGATTCGCCGTCAGGCAGGATCACCTGTTGGCCGGCGAGATCGATGGTCAGCTCAGCGTCCGGCGGCAGCTGAAAAAGTTTGCTCAGGGTGGCACTGTCTACGGTAACCGGCAGCAAGCCGTTCTTCAGGCTGTTGCTGCTAAATATGTCGGCGAACCTGCTGCTGATGACAACACGAAAACCGAAATCCAGCAGAGCCCAGGGGGCGTGTTCACGGCTGGAACCGCAGCCAAAGTTGTCTCCCGCCACCAGGATTTTTGCTTTCTGCGCCCGCGGCTGATTGAGAACAAAATCGGCTTTTATCCGGCCCTGATCGTCATAGCGCCAATCGCAAAACAGATGGGCGCCCAATCCCTTTTTATCGGTACCTTTTAAAAATCGGGCCGGCATGATCTGGTCCGTGTCGATGTCGTTGACCGGCAGGGTGACAAAGGGGCTGGTCAATCTGATAAAGGGCTGCATGGCTTTCTCCAAAATGTTAAGGCCGTCTGCCGGCAGTGAGTTCCTCAGCGGCGGATAAATATGTAACCGCTGACCAACGGCCGCTGCGAAGGCTGTTTACAGCAG
>JAKJDB010000820.1 GCA_022706175.1 Candidatus Zhuqueibacterota bacterium
CCCGGCTCTCCTGTGGATAGGCGTCGACTATAATAAATTTCAACTCTTTTTTCATTTTCCGTTCTCTTCTTTCCGGTTCAAAGCATCCACCAATTCCGGCAATCGTCCATAATCGTTAAAGACCGCATCGGCGCTGCTGTTCGCAGCGCCGCGATCCACGGCAGCGGTGCACAGCAGCGCATGCATACCGGCCTGTCGAGGTCCGAGGATATCGTTGTGTTCGCGGTCGCCGATGTGCACCAGCTCATGAGCCGCCAATCCCAATTTTTCCATGGCGGTCTTGAACACGATCGGCGCCGGTTTGGAATAACCGATCTCATCGGAAAAAATAAAAGCATCGAAATAAGAAAGCAACCCTTCATCCGCCAGCAACGTGCGCAGACAGCGGCCGGGGCTGAAAATCGCGTCCGAGATCACCGCCAGCTTGTAGCGTTTGTGCAAAGCGGCCAGCGCTTCGTGCACGCCCGGAACAAAATCAGGCCTGAACTCGAGCTCCATCTCTTCATGCAGCCGGACCAGCTCCTTTCGTTCCGGCTCCGGCAGCTCTCGCTTAAGCGCCTTGAAGATGATGTCCAGCCGTTCGCCGACGGTCCAGGTGACGTGGTGATCGTGCCATACCTTGCGAAACGCCGCATCCGCTGCGTTATAGACCACCTCAACCGTTGCCGGATCGATGGGCTGATGTTGTGCCAGGAAACGATGTACCAACTGCCGCCGTTCCACCGCTTTGCTGGGCCGGCCGGCAGCCCGGCGTTTGGGTTCATCCGAATCATCGATGAATACCGTATCCCACAGATCAAATGTGATCCCTTTAATCATTCTGTGCAGCCGCCCTTCCGGTTAAATCAATTTTTTCAAAAGATCGGCCACATCGCCGGGGACCACTTTGCGCGGATTGCCTGAACAGCAGGGATCTTCCAGCGCATACGCTTCCAGCTTGGGGATCATGGACGTCGGAATGTTGAAGGATTTCAGGTCTGTGGGCATGCCGACGCCGGTCAGCCACTGGCTCAGGAGTTCGATGAACGCCTCGGCGCTGCGTTTGCCGCCCAGCAGCATGGACAGGTGCGCCAGCTTTTCCGCCACGCTTTTTTCCTGCATGTTATAGATCATCACTTCCTTCAGAACAGCGGCGTTCGCCAAACCATGATGCAGATCAAAATAGACGCCGAGGCCGTGAGCGATCGAATGATTGATGCCCAGGCTTTTCTGAAACGCCGTGGCGCCCATGGCAGAGGCCATCAGCATCTCGCCGCGCGCCGCCAGATTTTTACCGTCCTGCACCGCGATGGGCAGATTGTGGTACGCCCGCACCATGGCCTCTTTGGCAATGCCGTCCGCCAACGGATGATAGGCATCCGCCACATAGGCTTCCAGATTGTGCACGAACGCATCCACGCCGGTGGCGGCGGTCAACTTGGCCGGCAGAGTGACGGTCAATTCAGGATCGAGCACCGCGATGTTGGGCATGAAATAGGGTGAAAAAATGATGGTCTTTTTATTGGTGCTCTTGAGGGTGATCACGCTGCTGCGGCCCACCTCGCTGCCGGTGCCGGCGGTGGTGGGGATGGCGTAGAACGGCGGCATGTTGTTGGAGATGTATTGCGAGCCGTCTTTCATGTCATCGTATTTCTCCAGCGGGCCGTCGTGCGTGGCCATGCATTTGACCGCTTTGGCCACGTCCAGAGCGGAGCCGCCGCCCAGACCCAGCACGAACTCGGCGCCGGCCGCCTTGAACGCCTTGGCGCCGTCATACACGTTGTCGTCCACCGGGTTGGGCTTCACATCGCTGAAAGTGGCGAGCTCGATGCCGGCGGCTTTGAAATAGCCGCGCACCGTGTCGCCGAGGCCGGCTTGCTCAACACCCTTGTCGGACACCAGCAGGCCTTTCTT
>JAKJDB010000071.1 GCA_022706175.1 Candidatus Zhuqueibacterota bacterium
CTTTCGCGCATCAGTGTCAATATCGGGCCAGGAAACCGCCTTCGCCACCGGTGTTCTTCCTGATATCTACGCATTTCACCGCTACACCAGGAATTCCGTTTCCCTCTCCCGAATTCAAGAAAAGTAGTATCCAGGGCAAGCTTGCAGTTAAGCCACAAGTTTGCACCCCAGACTTGCTTTCCCACCTACGCGCCCTTTACGCCCAATAATTCCGGACAACGCTTGCCCCCCCCGTGTTACCGCGGCTGCTGGCACGGAGTTAGCCGGGGCTTTCTCTGAAGGTACCGTCAAAGAGAGAGTCTATTGGTCTCTCCCTCATTCGTCCCCTCTAACAGAGGTTTACATTCCGAAGAACTTCATCCCTCACGCGGCGTTGCTGCGTCAGCCTTTCGGCCATTGCGCAATATTCCTCACTGCTGCCTCCCGTAGGAGTCTGGGCCGTATCTCAGTCCCAGTGTGGCCGGTCACCCTCTCAGGCCGGCTACCCATCGCGGTCTTGGTGGGCCGTTACCCCGCCAACTAACTAATGGGACGCAGGTCCATCCTCAGACGCTAGCTTATAAATAGAGGCCAGCTTTAACAACAAGGCCATGAGACCTCGTTGCGTTATTCGGTATTAGCACCGCGTTAGCAGTGTTATCCCCAATCCAAGGGCAGGTTACCTACGTGGTACTCACCCGTTCGCCAGTTTACTAAAGCACCCGAAAGCGCTTATTCTCCTAGACTTGCATGTGTTAGGCACGCCGCCAGCGTTCGTCCTGAGCCAGGATCAAACTCTTCATTGTAATCTATTTCAATTTACAATTATCGCTCGACCTGATTCCAATTGATATAGAGCCTTGCACGCTATTTAATTTATCTTATCAAAGAACAACCGCCATTGTGAATGGCGTTTTATTTACAGCCTTTTAATATACAACTTTTGTTGCCTTTTGTCAAGCTCTTTTTGCTGTTTTTTTAAAAAAATTTTCAAAACCAGCAGATTTGTTTCCTTCAAGAGCGGATTATAATATAAGGGTTTTTTCGGCAAAAGCAAGCCTTTTCGCAGTTTTTCACCCTTTTTTCGAACTTTTTTTTGCCCCTGCGACACAGCCAACTTGGGTCGATTCCACTTAATTTTTTTGAAAATAAAGCATTACTGACGAAGCACGGCTGTCACTGCACCAATAGATGGTGGTGCCGCTTCTTGCCCAGCCGCAACACAATGCGGCCTTCCTGCACCTGCTCTGCCGCCAGACATAGATTGATATCGTCCACTCGCCCCTGGTTGATGTATACCCCTCCCCCCTGAATCAATCTGCGCGCATCCCCTTTGGAATCGACCAGCTTGAGCTCAGCCAGCACATCCACCAGACGGGGAGCCTTGGCGATCTCCGCCATGGTCATGACGCTATAGGGCACCGCCGCCTCATCCCCCTTCACTTGCCCCCGCGGCGCTGAACTGGAGGCCAGCAGATCTGCAGGCAACGCACGGCCGCCGAAAGCGGCTGAAGCGGCTGCCAGCGCCTCCTGCGCCGCCGCCTCGCCATGGGTCAACTTGGTCGCCTCGAACGCCAGAATCGCCTTGGCCGCATTCAACTCCGCACCCTGCATGTGCTTCACCGTTTCGATCTCTTCCATGGGCAAAAGAGTGAAAAATGCGAGAAACCGGGCGACATCACGGTCATCGCTGTTGACCCAATATTGATAGTAATCGTAGGGACTGAACTTGTCCGCATCCAGCCAGACGGCGCCGGATACGGTCTTGCCCATCTTTTGGCCGCTGGCCGTGGTCAACAGCGGAAAGGTCAGACAAAAAGCGTCCTGCTCCTCGATGCGACGAATGAGATCCACACCGGCGAGAATGTTGGCCCACTGGTCGTCTCCGCCCATCTGTAGCCTGCAGCCGTAGCGCTTGTACAGCATGAGAAAATCATAGGCCTGCAACAGCTGATAGTTGAACTCGATAAACGACAGCCCGCGCTCCATGCGCTGCCTATAGGCCTCATAGGTGAGCATGCGGTTGACGCTGAAATAACGACCGATATCGCGGAGAAAATCGATGTAATTAAGGGTTCCCAGCCAGTCGTAATTGTCCACCATCAGGGCCTTGCCGTCGCTGAAATCCAGATAGCGCTCCAACTGCGTCTTGATTTTACGGCTGTTGGCCACGATCTGTTCGCGGCTGAGCATTCGGCGCATCTCGGTTTTTCCCGTGGGGTCGCCCACCATGGCTGTACCGCTGCCGATGATGGCAATGGGTCGATGACCGTAACGCTGCATCTGCACCATGCCCATGATCGCCATGAGATGGCCCACATGCAGGCTGTCGGCCGTGGGATCGATGCCGACATAATAGGTCATCGGCCCGGCCTGCAGCAGTTCCTGCAGCTTTTCCGGCTCTGTGACCTGTTGGATGAATCCGCGACGGTTTAACTCGGCATAGACGTCGTCTCTGAACACTCGCTCCTCCTTGCTAGCCCCGGCGCCGGCGGGCTTAGCCGCGCAACCGGTTTTTCAGCTCCCGCTGGATCTCCCGGGTCACGTCCCGCTTGGCGATCTCCTTGCGCTTGTCGTACAGCTTGCGGCCGCGCGCCAGGCCCAGTTCCACCTTGGCGTAACCGTTCTTGAAATAGACGTTGAGCGGCACCAAGGTCAATCCCTGCTCCTCGATTTTCGCGATCAGCCGCTTGATCTCGCGCTTGTGCAACAACAATTTGCGCGGCCGCACCGGGTCGTGGTTCCAGGCAGAACCGTGATCGTACTCGTTGATATGCAGATTGACCACCCACAGAGCCTCATCGATGACCTTGGCGTAACTGTCCTTGAAAGAAAGCCGGCCGTCGCGCACGGATTTGACCTCTGTGCCCTGCAGCACGATCCCGGCTTCGAACTTTTCCAATATTTCAAAGTCATGGAACGCTTTACGATTGACCAGATGAGTGGTCTGTTTGTTTTTTGCCATAGCGCAAATTTAATTTTTTTTATCCACAAAACCAAACAAAAACTCCCCACCGCCGGACGCATCCATCGCCGCAATCCCCGCTGCCGTCACAAAATCGCTTGACAGTGTGGCGAAAATTCTTTATATTTAATTCCACAAATGATCGCCGAAGTGGTGAAACTGGCAGACGCGCACGGTTCAGGGCCGTGTGGGCTTAACACCCGTGTGGGTTCGACTCCCACCTTCGGCACCCTGCAGACCCCGGTATTTTTAACCCGGGGTTTTTTATTGTAAACCTTTTTCCTTCGCTTACGTATCAAATAGAAAAACACATCGTAAAAGGCGGACGCCATGGATCGTGCCACCCGCTCCTCCCAAGAGCCCAAACTGCGCACCGTGCTGCAGCAGGACATCAAACACAGCGGTCTGATAAAAACCGCGAAAAGGGAATACGCTGAACTGCGCGAGTATTTTCTCTCCGAGCACCGTCAGCAGCAGCTCCGCTCCATGGGAGTGATCAAAAAGCTGCTGTTCATCCCCTGGTGGCTGATTAAAAGCCTGCTGCTCAAATTAAGCTGGATCCGTCGCCTGGTGCTGCTTTTAGCCTTTTACTTTATGCTCAACCCCATTCGCATCAAAGCGAACGCCGAAGGTCTCCAGTTCGAGCAGAACGGCTCTTGGCTGGGATTCGTCCTGATCCTGCTGCTGCTCATGCTGGAGCTAAAAGACAAGCTGCTGGCTAAAAGTGAGTTGGCAGCCGGCCGCACCGTGCAACAGGCGCTCATGCCCGAACCTGAACCGCATATCCCCGGCTGGTCCACCTGGCTGTACTACCAGCCGGCCAACGAGGTGTGCGGCGATCTGTTGGATTTTCTTCGCATCGAGGAGTGGCGCTTTGCCATCGCGCTGGGGGATGTGTCGGATAAAGGATTGGGCGCAGCGCTGTTGATGGTCAAGCTGCAGGCGACGCTGCGCGCCCTGGCGCCGGATCACAACGACCTCGGCCAGCTGGCTGCCAAGATGAACGAGATCTATCTTCGCGACGCCATGGCCAAGAGCTTCGCCTCCCTGGTCTACCTGGAGCTGCATCCGAATTCCGAATCCGTACAGCTTTTCAACGCCGGCCACCTGCCGCCCATTCGCATTCGGCGGCACACGCTGCAGGAGCTCGAAAAAGGCGACGCTGCGCTGGGCCTGAAACCGCACGCAGAGTTCAGAGAGCAGCAGATCAACCTGGCCGGCGGTGAAGCGCTGTTCATCTATTCCGACGGCATCACCGAGGCGCGCAACAGCCAGGGTGAGTTCTTCGGTGAACGCCGCTTGTTCGATCTGCTGAAACGATGCCCGGAGGGATCGGCGCGCAGCATGGGCGAATTCGTGCTGGCCGGGTTGGAAGCGTTTGTCGGCGATACGCCGCATCACGATGACCTTTCCATCGCGGTGCTGGTCAAGCAATGAGTGAACGTCGTGACGCAAGAGTCGTGGCGCAATCCACCGGATTGCGTACATCCAACAATTGCACAAGCCGGGGGCTTGCACCACAAACAGCGCGACGCAAACATGTGGCGCAATCCACCGGATTGCGTACATCCAACAATTGCACAAGCCGGGGGCTTGCACCACAATAACAATCTTACTCTCACCGGCTGATCAGCAGAAAACCCAGATCAGATACAGCGCAGTCAAAATCATAAACAGCAGCGCCTGAACCCCGGTTCCGATCCACCTCTGGTCCGAGCGACAACTGCGGCCTGTCTTCACACAACGTCGAATGATGATCGGACAGAGCACCAGCGCGTTCACCAGCAACGGCACAATCAAAAATCCAGAGGCGTCTCTCCAGGCGTTCGCCTGCAGCAGCTGAGCCAATCCCGCCTTCACCGCTCCCGTGCCGGCAGAATTCTTTGCCGCAGTCAACCACACATCCAATCCATGAGTGAGAAACAGCAGGCCGGTACCGATCAGCAGCAGCCAGAGGCCGACTCGAGCGGACCAGGCGCGGTGATCAGGGCCGTTCATCCTCTCTCCAATGCCCAATCGGCTGTGCTGTACGCCATAACCGGCATAGATGACAAAGCCGATGTTGAGCCAGGCGGCGAACCGCAGCCAAGAGGTCGGCGGCAGATAATAGATCAGATACAAACAGCTGACCATGCCGAGCGTTGGAAAGATATGGTGGCGCACAAGGTAAAACAGCACCGCGAGGACCGGCAGCAGAACCGCTTTGCTGAGCAGCGTCAGCGGCAAACAGCAGATGACCACGGCCAGCACCGCATAGATCCCCAGCGCCCAACGCAAGCCGCCGGGAACGCGGAACGGCCGCGGCCGCAGCGGATCCTGGCGGCGCAGGACGATGATGCCGGCGCACACCAGAATAAAAGCGAACAGCGTACCGATGTTGGTGAGGTCCACCATCTCATCGATGCTGGCGATGGCGGCAAAGCCGGCGACGAACAGGCCGGTGAGAATGGTGGAGATCCATGGGGTGCGAAAACGCGGATGCACTTTGGTGAACACGGCCGGCAGCAGACCGTCGCGCGCCATGGAAAAAAAGATGCGCGGCTGGCCCAATTGAAAGATGAACAGCACCGCCGTGTGTGCGATCACCGAGCCGAACGCCACGATGCCCACAGCCCAGCCCAACGAAGAGCTGGCGTGCTCCAGCGCCATGGTGAGCGGCTCCGCCTGCTCCGTGGACAGCTGCGCACGCAGCGCGTCAAAGGAGATCAGGCCGGTGAAGATCAGCGAGACGATCACATAAAAAATCGTGCAGATGATCAGCGAGGCGATGATGCCGATGGGAAGATCGCGTTTCGGATTGCAGGTCTCCTCGGCCGCAGTGGACACCGCATCAAAGCCGATGTAGGCGAAAAAGACGATGGCTGCGCCGGCGCTGATGCCGGACCAGCCGTTGGGCGCAAAGGGCGTCCAGTTCTCCGGCCTGACCCAGCGCGCGCCGACGATGATGAAAAAGGTCAACACCACGATCTTGATGCCCACCATGATGGCGTTGAACCGCGCGCTCTCGCGGATGCCCCAGATGAGGATCACGGTGATGAAAAAAACGATGAGCATGGCGAGCAGGTTAAAGACGATCGGCACGCCGAGAACGTGCGGCGCATCGCGAAGAACGGTGTGCACGCCGGCGGCGTCGACGATGCGGCCGGCCGTTCGGTAATCCATGGACAGCCAGTCCGGCACCAGGACCCCGAAGCCTTTGAGAAAGGTCTTGAAATAGTTGGCCCAGGAGATGGCCACGGCGATGTTGCCGACCGCATACTCGATGATCAGATCCCAGCCGATGACCCAGGCGACGACCTCGCCCAGAGTGGCATAGGCATAGGTGTAGGCCGAGCCGGCGATGGGCACCAGAGAGGCGAATTCCGCATAACACAAAGCGGTAAAACCGCACACCAGCGCCGTGATCATAAACGAGATCATCAGCGCCGGACCGGCGCCAGGCCGCAAGGCGTCGCCCGCCGCTGCGGTGCCGATGGTGGCAAAGATACCGGCGCCGATGATGGCGCCGATGCCGAACAGCGTCAGCTGTACCGGCCCCAGAACCCGTTTAAGCTGATACTCGCTGCGATTGGCATCGCGATCGATGTCGTCCAGCGATTTGGTTACGAATAACCGACCCAGGCGCGTTGGTCTTTCCATGGAATTCCCTGCCGTCCGATGCTTCTACTTGCGGGGCGTCGTTTCCTTTGCCGAAACAGAGTTCCGCCGCCCCGCGATACTTTTCGATTAACCGCTTTGCAGCGTTAGAGCGCTAAATAATAGTCCGCCAACAACGTGCTAAGAGGATTCGCATCCGCTGCACACAACCCCAGGGGATTGTGACGCCGCCATCCTTCAGCCCACCGGCAGTCCGTAACCGGCTTGGCCAACTCGCCGCCGAACCGCTTCATGACCTCCACCGGGGCCGACAGGGACTGGCTTTGGTCCAGCCACGCCTGCTGGCTGACATGCTCCGCCAGCATGGCGGACTTGATCGCCATCACCGAATCGATGGCGATGAGAAAATCCGGCTGCACCCATTGATTCAGTTGATCGCGGTTGCCATGGGGCTGGGCATGGTAGATACAGACCGGATTCTGCACCGGCGCCACGGCAGGTTCAGTGATAAAGTTGGGCATGCTGCGGGTAAAGGCTGCGGTCACACCCAGCCGGCAGGCGTTCATATGGTCTTCCATATAATCCTGGGGCGAGTGCAGCAGCAGAATATCGGGTGCAATGGTGCGGAAAACAGCCGCAACCCGGCGCAGCAGAGACCGCTCGTAGAAAATTTCCAGATCGTTTGTCAGTGCAGGGTGATGAATCGCGGAGAGATGCCTGGCCGCATTCCGGCACTCGCGCTCTCTCACCATAGCGATCGCCGCGGCGTCCAGATTGGTGGACCCGCAGGAACCGTTGGCCAGCGTCAGGGTGTGAACCGTGCAGCCGATGCGGGCCAGCAGCGCAAGAGTGCCGGCCATTAAAAATTCAATGTCATCCGGATGTGCGGATATGGCCAGAACCACCGCCGCCATGCTAGTGCATCTCCACTTCGCAGACGCCCACGGCCGGACGATAGAAATTGAACTGCACGTTGGGATGATCAGCCAACAGGGACATGGGCACCGCCGTATCGACGATCTTTTTCGAAATCATCAGTGTGGTCAGACGCATGCCAAAAGGATTGTCGTGCACGCCGGGATGCCAGATGGAAACTTTCTCCGCCTTCCAGGTCTCTTGCGGACCGACGGTCACCGCCTGGGCCGGCACATTCTGCACAGCGCCGCCGCCGGAGGTGCGCGCGTTCTGCATCAGAGTGATCGGATGCAGATCGACGATCCGAGTGGCGAACGACCGGTACTCGGCAGCCGTCGGCGGCCGGTCCTTCCAGGCGCCCTCGCGTTTTACCGGATCGTTGAACGCCCAGTGTTTCACCTCCCCCTGCCCGCCCTGCATGACCACGCAGCGCGCGCGATCCCAGCTTTTTCGATAGGCCTCGCTGTCGGCAGCGGGAAAATGCAGATTCTCCTTGGGCATGGCCAATTCCGGACGAATGCGGTTAAAACACAGCTCCAGATCCGCTTTGGCGAATCCCAGGGGAAAATCCGGCCCCACCTCCCGGCCGTCCACCACCCATTCATCCATGCCCCAAAAATGGCAGTGGCGAAGAGACAGCCCCAAGCTGTTGACCAGTTGGGCCACCATCGGCAACTGTTCGGTGGGCCCGATGGGTCCGCAGATGCCGGCCGGCCGCTCCTCCGTGGCCTGCTGCCAGCTGGTGACATATTCCAGAGCTTCAGCCAGATAGAACTCTTGGATCGTATCGTAAAAACAAACGCGAAAGCCGTCCCGCTGCAGACTGTGCAGATCCTTCTCCGTCAACCGGGCCGCTTCATCGAGCAGATCGCGATCCAGCGTGGTGTAATCCCACCAGTCCGGCGCCACCCGTGATTTAGGTCGCATGGTGTTCCTCCCTTCGGTTCGATCGTGAGGCGTAAAAGTAAAGTAGAAACATTGCCCGTCAAAGACAAGAAAAAAAAGGCGCGCCGCCGGATCTTGCCCGCTGAAAAAGCGCTTGACTTTCGGCTGCAGAAAGGGTATATTTAAGACAAAGAAGTCTTAATTAATGAAAGCCCTGCATGGTTTTATCAAAATCCAGCCACTACACCCTTCGGGCGGCGCTCTACATCGCCCAGCATCCGGAATCCGGATATATTTCGATCAAGGAGATCACCAGACAGCTGGATCTCTCCTTTCACTTTACCACCAAGTTGCTGCAGCGGCTGACACAGTCCGGCCTGCTGCTCTCCTGCCAGGGGCCCATGGGCGGCGTTCGATTGGCCCGGCCGCCCAAGACCATCAATCTGCGCCAGATCGTCGAGGCCATCGAGGGACCAGAGCTGTTCACGGGCTGCCTGCTGGGATTGAACCAGTGCAGCAACGATCACCCCTGTCCGGTACACCGCTCCTGGACCGGCGTACGGCAGCAGGTTACCAACCTGTTTGAAAAGACGACGCTGGCCCAACTGGTTGAACCCGCGCAGAAAAACAAATTGCGGCTGACGAATCGAAAGTAAACGGACATAAACCGTAAAATGGAGTCACCCATGAGTGAACTGATCGACAACACCCGTAAAAACCGCGACATCCTCAAGCATATGATCCTGCAGCTGCATGAAGGCCGGGCGCCCGAGGCGGTGAAAAAGCAGCTGGCCGATCTGCTGGGCCGCGTGCCCTACGACGATGTGGTCCAGGTGGAACAGG
>JAKJDB010000821.1 GCA_022706175.1 Candidatus Zhuqueibacterota bacterium
GCGACACGCCCGGCGGCCTGGAAGGGCAGGAGATCCTGTTCAATTTCATTGAAGTGAAGCCCTATTACAGAGAAGATTGCCATTAAAGGAGCTGCTAAAAAAATGAGGTTCAGAATCTTGGCCATCACGGCGCTGATCGGCGCAGCTCACGCACAGCTGTTCGCGCAATCGGTCGGAAGAGAAAATTTCGACCGCGATTGGAAGTTTCATCTCGGCGACGCAGCGGGCGCCGAGCAATCCTCTTTTCCCGACCAGAGCTGGCGAAGTCTGGACGTGCCCCATGACTGGAGCATTGAAGGCGCGTTCAAACCCGAGCATCCCTCCGGCCATCAGGGCGGCCTGCTGCCCGGCGGCATCGCCTGGTACCGAAAAAAGTTCCAGCTCTCCTCCGTGGAGAATAAAAAATTTTATATCGTCTTCGACGGGGTCTACAAGAACAGCACAGTCTACATCAACGGACAGCCGCTGGGCAGCCGGCCCTATGGGTATGCCACTTTTCACTACGACCTGACCGGGCATGTGCGCGCAGGCGAAAACGTGCTGGCGGTGAAGGTGGACAACTCTAAGCAACCGGACTCGCGCTGGTACACGGGCGCCGGCATTTACCGCCATGTGTGGTTCATCACCACTACACCCCTCCATATTCGTCCCTGGGGCACCTTTGTTACTACGCCGCAAGTTTCCCGGCGTGAGGCGCAGGTTCGGGTGACAACCCAGGTGGCCAACGACAGTCAGGAGGACGTCGATCTGGTGCTGGTATCCACCATTGTGGCTGCGGACGGTAAACAAGTCGCTTCGCAGCGACAAACCATCCACTCTGCCGCCGGGTCTGTCCAGGCCGTGGATACCCGGATTCGAGTAAAAGCGCCCAAGCTATGGGATGTGCAGCGCCCGAACCTGTACCGGCTGACCAGCGAGGTTTACAAAGGCTCAGAGTTGACGGACGCCTATGTCACGCCGTTCGGCATCCGCTCCATCGCCTGGAAATCGGACAGCGGCTTTTATCTGAACGGTGAAAACGTCATCATTTTAGGCGTGTGCAACCATCATGACCTGGGCTGCCTGGGCGCTGCGGTCAACCACCGGGCCCTGCAACGGCAGCTGCAGCTGCTAAAGTCCATGGGCTGCAACGCCATCCGTTGCAGCCATAATCTGATGGCGCCCGAATTGCTGGACTTGTGCGATCAAATGGGCTTTCTGGTTATGGACGAAGCGTTCGACTGCTGGTATATCGGCAAGGATGCAGCGCCCTATGGCTTTCAGAATTTCTTTGGCGAATGGCATGAGCGTGAGACCGTCGATATGGTCCTGCGCGATCGCAATCATCCCTCGGTCATCCTCTGGAGCATCGGCAACGAGATCAAGGAGCAGTGGTTTCCCGGCAGCAGCAACGGCGGCGAGATTGCGCGCAAACTGGTCCGCCTGATCAAACAATACGATCCCACCCGCTTTACCACCTCTGCATTTAACTTTATCCGTGAGGCGGATGAAAAGGGGATGACCGCTGCGGTGGATGTGGTGGGATTCAATTATTCCATCGACCTGTACGATGAGATCCGAGGCAAGCATCCGGACTGGTTCTATATCGCCAGTGAGACCACTTCACAGTTCGACAGCCGGGGTGTGTATCACTTTACCCTGGATACGCTGGTCAAAACGTTCCCGGACTGTCAGGCCTCGGCTTTTGACGATGACGGCGGCGGTACGACTCACGAGAAGGCGTGGCGGGCGGTTAAGGCGCGGCCCTGGCTGGCGGGGTTGTTCGTCTGGACCGGATTTGATTACATCGGCGAGCCATCGCCCTATCAGAATTTCAGCGTCAGCTCGTATTTCGGCATTCTGGATCTGTGCGGTTTTCCCAAGGATGCCTATTA
>JAKJDB010000822.1 GCA_022706175.1 Candidatus Zhuqueibacterota bacterium
CGTACTCACCGCCGGCTCGGGATATGTGTCCGGAGAATACGTGGCCGGTCTGGAAGGCGCCGCCAGCGCCGAGTCGCAGCGGTTGGAAGAAGCACTGGCCGGTCTGGATGGCGCCAAAGTGGGGCACTATGCCGGCCGTCGCGCCGGCGACGGTGGGGCGGGGGAGAAAAGCGTGCTCGGCGGACGGCGTCAGAGCCGCGCTCTGTCGGTGGACGATCTGCTCGGATCTCTGCAACCGGCTGCTGAAGTGAAATTCAAAGACATCGATCGCAATGCGCAGTTTCAGCGCATCAGCGACAACATCCAACAAAAGCCCACCGCTCCGAAAACGGCGGAAGAGAAAGCCAGACTCATTCGCACAGCCCAGGATGTTCAGGCCGTGGTCAACGGTCATCGCCTGGCCATCATCGATTGCTACAAACGGCTGCTGCGCACGCAACCTCAGGTCAAAGGCAAGTTGTCCGTTCGGTTTGCCATCGATCCGGACGGCCGCGTGCTCTGGGCGGAGATCACCGAAACCACGATCCCCGATCAGGCGATGCAGGAGTGCATTCTTCAGCGCATCCGGCAATGGAATGACTTTGGCTATGGTGATCCAACCGTGCCGGAACAGATCTTTCGCCAGTCCTACACCTTTGGTTATTAGCGCCGGAACCCTTCGCTTTCGGCTGATATGAAAATCTATTTTAATAAATTGTTTCCCGGCAAACTGCCTCCTGATTTCCTTCACGAGCTGATCTCTCAACACACCGGCGCCGATGAAGCGACTGTAGTCGGTTCTGCCGTGGGGGAGGACGCAACGGTCATCGACATCGGCGATCGTTTTCTTCTCGCGAAAACCGATCCGGTGACGTTTGTCACCGATCAGATCGGTTATTATGCCGTGCATGTGAATGCCAATGATATCTATTGCATGGGTGGCCGTCCCCGCTGGTTCCTCGCCACGGTGCTTCTTCCGGAACAGACCAGCACCCGTTCTCTGGCGACCGAAATCTTTCAGCAGATCAGCCGTACCTGCAAACAGGAAAAGATCACCTATTGCGGCGGACACACCGAAGTGACTATGGGACTGGACCGACCCATCGTCATCGGCCAGATGCTCGGTGAGGTGGAGAAGGAGCGGTTGTTGCACAAGGCGCTGATCCGTACGGGCGACAGCATTCTGTTGGCCAACCCGATTCCCATCGAGGCCACTGCGATCATGGGGCGCACCAGAGAGCGTGAGATCGCCCGGGCGTTTTCCGATGATTTTGTCAAACGGTGCAAAGAGCTGCTCAAGCGACCGGGACTGAGCGTCGGGCCTGCGGCCAAGGCAGCGGTAAATGCCGCAGCGGTGAACAGCCTGCACGATGTCACCGAAGGGGGGCTGGCCACTGCCCTGCATGAGATCGCCCGTGCGGCCCATCTGGGGTTGGAGGTCCGATACGAGACCATTCCTTTGTTGCCTGAGGGCAAGCTGCTGTGCGACCACTTTGGCCTCGATCCTCTGGGGTGCATCGGGTCGGGTTCCCTGTTGATAGTCTGTCCTAAAGGAAGTGTAAATAATATATTATCTGCATTAGAAAGAGCCGGTATTCCTGCCGCGGAAATCGGCAGCATGCTCGATGAGGAGCATGGCGTGGGCATCCTGCAGAACGATGGTCCCACGCAGAAATTGCCCCTGTTCACCCGCGACGAAATCATCAAAATATTTCCATCCTGAGAGGGCAAGCCCGTCACCGCCTCTGCCGAGGGCGCCCCAGACATCGGCGGCGGGTCAGCCTCCTATTTTTTAAAAACAGCTTGCAAAAAATCTGTTTTTTTATTACTTTAATAGGCTATATGATTTTGTAATTTACGGAAGGTATGTTTCAAGAGCTTTCGGAAAAATTT
>JAKJDB010000823.1 GCA_022706175.1 Candidatus Zhuqueibacterota bacterium
AAAGCCCTGGAACAGACGAAGCTTTTCACCTATCGCGGCAAGAAAATACCAGAGGTGGTGTTACAGCCCGGCGCGACCTACCCGCTGTACGAAGTGCCCACCGTGGAGGGTGGGACGCAGCGTTGGGCTATGGTGCAGAAAGGGGTCGGCGCGGTCGAGACCTATTTCATCAACCCCGACGATCTGGACGCGGGGATTCTGGCTTGGTCGGAGCAGCCGTTCGCCGACCAGCAGAAGCCGACGGATCGACCGGTGCGGCAATTTGGCCCCCAGTGGAGTAACTTCGAGACGGCCTGGAACAAGCTTAACTTTCTTGAGCCGCTCTTCAACACGCTGATGATCGCCATCTTCGGTGTGATCGGCACCGTCATCTCCTGCACCCTGGTGGCGTATGCCTTCACCCGCTTTCCGCTCCCCTTCAAGAACGTGCTGTTCATGATCCTGATCTCGACTATCATCCTGCCCAAGCAGGTCACACTCGTCCCGACTTACTTCGTCTTCTCGCAGGTTCTGGGCTGGACGGGCACCTGGCTGCCGCTGATCGTGCCACACTTCTTCGCCAATGCGTACAATGTGCTGCTGCTGCGCCAGTACTTTAGCTCACTGCCCATCGAGCTGGACGAGGCGGCGATGATTGACGGCGCCGGCAGCCTGAGGGTTTTTATCCGGGTTGCCATCCCGATGGCGATCCCGGCCATCACGGTCACTTTCCTGTTTTCCTTTATCTGGTTCTGGAATGAAACAATGCAGCTCTCTTTGCTTTCCGGCGCATCCGCGCGCACCCTTCCCATCCGCCTGGCCGCCTTTGTTGACTCCTTTAACAAATTGTATCCAAGCAACGACAACACCTCCGTGGGCGGCGCCCTCAACGAGGCCATCCGGCTGGCCGGGACGCTGCTGTCCATCCTGCCCCTCATGATTATTTACCTTTTGCTCCAGAAAACCTTCGTGCAGTCCGTTGAGCGGACAGGCATTGCCGGGGAATGATACGCAACGCTCGGTATACAGGACGGAACAAAATAGACCCTCGATTTTTTCAATGAAATCAAGGGTTATTCCGATGGGGTTCATTGGGCTCGAACCAACGACCTCCTCGATGTCAAGGCCAATTTATACTGATGTAAAGCTTTATTACTTCTGCTGCCTTTCCGGGTTCAGGATAAATCCGAATCTCTCTTTCGTAATTTTGGGAAGCAGGTCAACGACCGCTGTTTTCTTTTCCCAGACCGTATCTGCGGGCACGCCACAGCCTAAGGTCATACCAAAGATGTGTTGGGACGTCTCATCAAAAGAGTCATGGCTGGCCGCATAAGTATCTTCCGGAATATCACGATGGTAAAAATGCATTCCGTACTCAGGTGACAATAAAAATTCCGGGCCGCGCGGATCAAATCCGTATTCTCGCTGCATCTCAGGCTTCTTAAAATATCTCTCTATATACGATGCTTCCCGACATACCTTTTCAATGATTTCCTTTTCTGCTGCTGTAATGTCAGGCGCGCAGTATAAAGACAATTCAATCGCGCACGGCAGTGCAACCACACGGGTATGTGCCGTCCGTTCTTCCGGCAAACTGGTCGCTATACCTGCCTGGTTCAAACGCCGGATGATATCAGGCAGGCGGCTTTGCCCCCAAAAGGGCGTCATGCCATGGTCCGTTGCAATCAGGATCGTTAGTTTCTCATACAGTCCCGTATCTTCACAACATTGCAAAATGCCCAGAAGTTCCTGACCTATCAGATTCAGCCGTTCCAGAATATCCTGTTGTCTTTGGGAGAATTCCCTTCGTCTGGGATATTTTTCGTAATCATTGTTATGTCCCAGCGAATCAATGTCATCAATATAGACCGCAACAAAATCGGGAAACTG
>JAKJDB010000824.1 GCA_022706175.1 Candidatus Zhuqueibacterota bacterium
CACCGCCACTACTTTGTTCATATCCTCGTAGATGCCCTCACTGTAGGGAAATCCTCCCTGAGCGATGTGCTTGATCTGATCCCACAAGCGCTGAAATCTGGAGGGCAGAGGATGGGCGCCGAACCCGCCCCAGGGCCAATTGCCCCACATGCTGATCTCGGGAAAATTAAGCAAAGGCTTGCCGCCCGGCACGCCCTGATCGAGCGGATAACGCGGAAAGTCTTCGTGAGAATCCGCGAGTATATAATCCAGCCACTCTCCTTCTTCGGCCAGAAGGCGGGTCAAAGCCTGCCATTCTCCTTCCGGCGGAGTGTCAAACATCCAGGTGCTGAGGATGGTCTTTAATCCGTGGAAATAGCGTCTGCCGAGTTGCGCGAGTTCGCGCGACATCTTGACATATCCATTAGCGCCCCACGGCGAGCACTGTTCACAGGCGCAGCCGCCTTCGTCGTAGGGCCAGAACATGACCGCATCCAAACCAGAGTCGACGAGGTTTTCGAACAACTGCCGCGTGGTATCGAGAATATAGGCGCGTCCTTCAGGATGGCTGAAGCAGATGGGGTGGCCGCTGTTGCCGCGCCGGCGGGTCGGGTCCGGCAGGGGCGTGGCCCGTATGTGTGCCGGCGCGCCGGCGAACAGCGCGTTGCTCAAGCCTGTGACAAACTGCAGCCCCACCTCTTTGGCTGCAAGGGCGGTTTGTCGCAGCATGGCCATGGCCGGTTCTGTCTGCTGGTCTTTCCACCCCTGCAGATTGATCATCGGCAAGACCGCCATAACGGCGTTCACGCCCCAAAGGGCGAGGTCCTCCAGGTAGCGAGCCATCTCCTGCTTTGCAGCCTGGTGATACCAGTTGTGAAAATGGGTCGCGAAATACATTCCCCGCACGACGCCCTGCGGCTTGGAAAGGCCTCTCCAGTTGGATGGTTGAAACACGCCGTCATAGCCGCTGGTGCGGAGGAACTTGCCGGCGCCGTACAGCAGGCCGAGCGGAGATCCGCCGATGATGTGCACCGCGGTTCCTTTTTGCTCGATGCGAAAGGCTTCGGCCGGCAGCCGCTCATCGAGGTCGAGAAGGAGCTGCGCTTCGTCATTCGACGCGACAACCGCGGTCGCACAGCGCGTTTGAATCCGGTCCTGCAGAATGGTCAAGATTTTGACGACCGCGGGATCAGCCGCAGCGGCCGGCCGCACCCGCAAGACTGACTCGTGCGACGAGCGGTTGCTGGGGACCGCCGCACCGTTCAACCGCAGTGCAGAACACCCTGTCCACCCGGCGCCAAGCGCAACCATGCCGCTGCGCTGCAAAAAGGCTCTTCGATTCAATTCCCGCACTTTTTTTCTCATGACATTTGAAGTAAAACGCAGCTGCTGCGCAGCGGCGCATCGTTCGCCGGACTTTTTCACCCATTTGCCAGCCATCTGCAGATAAAGGGATGCACGCTGTGGTGCGGACCGGCGTTGAATTCTGCTGCCCCGGCACTACTCCTCCGGCATTATCGGGTTCCAGATGGTCGCCGCGATGTAGCGCTCTTTGGCCGATGCATCATTGTAATAAACCACGGTGACAACCCGGCCGTCCGGGCGCTGGGCGCTGCGCGGATAGCCGAGGTCCCAGCACGCGCCATCGTGGCGCAGAACGATCTCGGAACTCCAGGTCTGGCCTTCATCAGCAGAGATCCTGGCGCGAAGGCCGAACGGCGCATGGCGCCAGCCATAGGTCAATGCGATCCGGCCGTTCGCCAGCCGGATCATGCTTGCGGGATTCCCGCCATTGTCAATGTACGGCTCCTCCAACAGATACCACGATTTGCCTTCATCCGGAGAAAGGTAGGCGTCCAGCCACCAGCGGCGCTGCCCGTTAA
>JAKJDB010000825.1 GCA_022706175.1 Candidatus Zhuqueibacterota bacterium
GCGAAAAGTGACCGGTAAGGTGAGCGGCTGCATTCGAATGTTGCTGATAAAATAGAGGTCTTCATCATTGATCTTTCGGTGGACGAAGCTCAGACCATCGTTTTCGCGCCATCCTTCATGGTTGAAATCGATGCTCATATCCGGGTCAAGGTGATAGCGCAGTGTATTGACAAACGGATCGAGGGCGCTTCTTATCCGGTCGAGCGCATCCCGGCGGTACATCACCTGCTTGATGAAATAGGTCCGACCCTTTCCGTACGCTCGTGCGGCCGCATCATTCCGCTGCGAAGCCTGGTGGAACATCTCGGCAGCCAACTCTTTGACCCGTTTATCCTTTTGCCGGTATCCGGCCCATCCCACGGAACATTCCGGAATGCGCTCCAGGACAATAACCACTCCACCCTGTTCGGCAAACTCCTTAATCCATTCGAGGCTTTCCACCGGCAGAGCATGAATATTGGGCAGAAGCAGAATGGAATACGCGGAAGATCCGGCTAGAATTTTTCCATCTTGAATGCTCGCATGATGGAGCAGCACATCATCATTGATCAGGTCAAAGTTATAGCCGTTGGCGATCAGCAGTTCGCCCAGATCGCCCCAGTCAAATCCCCGGGTCCATTTTCTGGCGTTGAAAACGTCCAGCGTCCATTGGTTGGCTAAAGGCGAATAAACCGCCACATCGGCGACCGGGTCGCCCTGCCGCAGCAAAAAGCAGCAACGGGTGATATAGTCCGACAACAAAGGATAGTACGGCCACCAGATATTGGAATGGTTGATCACCGCTTCCCACGGCACAATGCGCGAGGGAGTGACCCGGCGTTCAGGGGAATAGCTGTAGCCGAGATGATAGAACTTGTTCGCCCCGGCGACAAAAAAGCCGTCGCTGGCGATTTTGAGCTCTGCCAGAGTGGAGCGGTACAGCTCCCAATGGATATAGGTGTAGGCTTCTGTGCCCACTACTTTTTTCCCGTACAGATGGGCTCCAGAAGCCACATAGCGCTTTGGGCCGATGCGCGTATCGAACCAGGGAACCGCATCCTTTTCTCCCGGCGTGATCTCCATGATCGGCGTATGGCTTATCCCGGCCCCCTGGAGAACGTCTGTGGTAAACCCATAGGGCTCAATGGCGCCCTGGACTCCGTGATCGCTGCACCATTGGAGGAACGGTTTAAAAAACGACTGCAGCCCCTGATGGTGAAGAAATTCATTCACGTCGTAGCGAATCTTGGGCGTCGGTTCTCCCATATCGTACCAGATCGCCGGCAGATAGGGGGTCAGATCATAGCCTTTATAGTTTTTGAATTTAATCAGCAGGCTGTCGCTCCAATAGATCCCCTGCGGCAGATTCGGCAGTTCAAAGCTGTCGATGAAAATCGATTCCAGGGATTTGCCGAAAGTGCTGCCAAAGGTTTTTGCGAACCGATCGGTTAACAAAAATTGGCAATAGTGCTGAACAGCCTGTTCACTGAAATAGTCAATGCCCCAAAAATCATAATCCGGATCGTTTTCTCGCGCCGTGACGCGATACCCGGTCGGTTTGAGCCTGAAGACCACAAGCCGCCAGACACCGCCGGGTACTTGCCAGGTGAGAGTGGAATCATGCATCTGTGCGCTGAGGTCGATCCATGAATCAGGATCCAGTTTTCCCTCAACGATCCTCGCAGCCTGCACAGCCATCACTGTTTCTTCATCCGGGATATCCTCCACCCTGATTTCGCCGCGATGATCGCCGGCTTTTTTCCAGGCAGGCAGGGGGCCTGAATAATAGTGCGGGCCGACGATATCCGTGTGCGCGGCAACGAGGCTTTTGCTGCGCTCTGCCGGCGGCACCCAGTACCCTCCCATACTGAACCCGGGACC
>JAKJDB010000826.1 GCA_022706175.1 Candidatus Zhuqueibacterota bacterium
GCCGGACCCAGCTGGTGGAAAACATCCCTTTGGCCGGCCGCGTTCCCCAGTATCTCAAGGCGGAGGCCATGGCGCTGAACGAACGCAACGGCGAGATCTGCCTCATCGGTCAGCGCTGTTTTTTTATCATTCGTCCGGATGAACGGCGCTCCGAGCAGATTCTCACCAACCGGCAGTATGAGAGCATTGCCGTGGATCCGCACAGCGGCAATGTCTTTCTAGCCGGACGGGAGAGCCGCCACCTGGCGTTTTACCGTGCGGAAAAAAAGAAACTGACCTATGTGCCCTGGCTGCAAACCGAAGAGTCCCTGGCCAACCTCAACGCCACGCCGCCGCCACCCCTGCGTAAGGTGGTCGTGGACCCGCAGTTGAGAAAAGTGGTCGCTGTAGACGGCATGGAATCCGTAGTATATCTCTTCGATTGCGACCGCGGCCGTCTATTACAGCAACGACCTCTGGCTCTGGAAAAAGGAGGCCGCTGGCATCTTGCGGGCTATGACGGTCGCCGCCATCGCCTCTATCTGGTCATTGAAAAAAACAATCGCAATGTGGTACAGACCGCGCGCATCGATATGGCGTCCGGGAAAGATACAGTGGTGGCGATGCCTGAATGGCGCGAGGGATCGGGCATCCTCTACAATCCGAACCGCGAAGAGGTCTATGTGCCCTATGACAATGCCGCTTGTCTGCATGTGGTGGATTTTAAAAATCCGCTCGTCGAGGTGCCGCTGCCGTCCTTTGGCAACGATGCCACTGCTCTGGATCTGCAGGGGCAACGGTTGTTCGTCGCCAGCTGGCCGCAGGGCGATGTGGAAGTGGTTGACCTGGTGAAGCGCCGGCTGCACAAGCGCATCAGCCATCAGGGCCTGCTTCCGCACATGGCCAGCCTCGCTTATAATCCCAGGGACGGCCTGTTGTACATCCCCAAGGGCGCCACGGCGGTCAACGGCTCCTTTGGCGCAGCGCTCATGACGCTGCACCCGGACACCGAGAAGGCCGGCAAAATTCTCACCGGCTGGCTGCCCATGGATCTGATCGAATGGGAAAAGGGATCACGTTTTCTCGTGTTCAACAACGAGGACCGCATGGCCCTGGTCGATGATCAGGGCGTCTGTTCCCAGTTTACTCTGCCCAAAGAGTATCCGATTCAAGCGATCGCGAACGCCGAGGGAGAGGTGTATCTATCCTATGGTGCGCATCAATCCTATTGGCCCACGGTCTACATCTGGGATGCGGCCAACGGCATTCTGACGGTTCGCAGGGATTTTTCCTTTTACGACCGCCGTATTCCGCGCCAGGCGCAAAAGATGGCGTTGGACCGCAACGGCGTGGTGCATTTCACTCAGAATCCCTGGGGCAAAGAGGAGCAGTTTCTCGGCAACCTGCCGGACGGCGTGCGGCTCTTCGATATTTCGACGCGGATAGTGCTGGGCGATCAAGTGGAACGTGAAACCACGCAGCGTCTGCTGCGGTACGATGCGCTCCGGCATCGCTTGTATTCCGCCAGGGTTGCGGAGCGCGACAGTGCCGCAGGAGTACTGCAGATCATCGATCCGGCGGAGAAAAAAGTGTTGGCCCGTATTGCCGTCGGTCGCTGTCCGGCGGACTTGGCCTTCGATGAGAATTATCTCTACGTAGCCAATTTTCTCTCCGACTCGGTCAGTGTGGTCGATCTGGATGATTTCAGCGTGCAAACCCTGCCTGCAGGCCGGGGTCCCCTCAAACTGGCGGTCGCAAACGGGGCGGCCTGGGTGATCAACCATGTGGATCGCTCGCTGCAGCGCGTAAAAGCCGGAACAACCGCAGTCGCCGTTCCGGCGCCGGGCCGCGTGGACCAGCTTTTTGTCTGGAAAGAC
>JAKJDB010000072.1 GCA_022706175.1 Candidatus Zhuqueibacterota bacterium
CTTCCGCTCCGCCGGTTTTGCAGCTGAAGAGCGGCCTTTTTCACCGCATCTGACCATCGCCCGCGTCAAGGCGCCCAGGGAGGTGGCCGCGCTCGCGCGTAACTGGCAGGCCACCTCTCTCGACAACCTCTGTTTCTCCGTCGACGAGGTGGTGCTGATGCGCAGCGACCTTCGTGCCGAGGGTGCGGTGTATACGCCGCTGCGGCGCGTGCGATTGGCGACGGCTGTTTAGGATATCAGAGCGTGCAAACCGCTCTTAAAATAAATCAGCGTTGGAAAAAAATTATTGATTGATCGGCGCGCCGCATCAATCGGAGAGGAGAGCCCATCATGCCAGAGGAGAAAGACGAAAAGCGCAAAGCCCTGGAATTGGCGATGACGCAACTGGATCGTCAATACGGCAAAGGTTCGGTGATGTGGTTGGGGGATGACCGGGCGGAAGGGATCGACGTTATTTCAACCGGTTCCATATCATTGGATGCGGCTTTGGGCGTGGGCGGCGTTCCGCGCGGCAGGATCATCGAAATCTTTGGGCCTGAATCCTCGGGCAAGACCACGCTGGCGCTGCACATCGTCGCAGAGGCGCAACGCAAGGGCGGCCTGGCGGCCTTTATCGATGCCGAACATGCGCTGGATGCAAAATATTCGCGCCAGCTCGGCGTGGATGTCGACAACCTGTTGATCTCGCAACCCGACACCGGCGAGCAGGCGCTCGAGATCACTGAAACCCTGGTGCGCAGCGGCGCTCTGGACGTGGTGGTCATCGACTCGGTGGCCGCTCTGGTGCCGCGCGCAGAGATCGAGGGCGAGATGGGCGATGCCCAGATGGGCCTGCAGGCCCGTCTGATGTCGCAGGCGATGCGCAAACTCACCGCCGCCATCAGCAAATCCGCAACCTGTGTGGTTTTCATCAACCAGATCCGTGAAAAGATCGGCGTCATGTTCGGCAGTCCGGAAACCACCACCGGCGGCCGGGCGTTGAAATTCTACTCGTCCGTGCGCCTCGACATCCGCCGCATCGCTTCCATCAAGGATGGGGAGAACGTCATCGGCAACCGCACCAAGGTCAAGGTGGTCAAGAACAAGGTCGCTTCTCCGTTTCGCGAAGCCGAATTCGACATCATTTACGGCGAAGGCATTTCCAAACTCGGCGATCTGTTGGATCTGGCTGTGAACGCCAAGATCATCGACAAGAGCGGCACCTGGTTCAGCTACGGCGACGAGCGGTTAGGGCAGGGTCGTGAAAACGTCAAACGGTACTTGCTGCAAAATCCGGAGATGGTCGACGCCATCGAACGCCGGGTGCGCGAATCGCTGGGACTGATCCGCACGGCGGCCGCTGAGCCGGACAAAGAAGAGAAAAAAGGCAAATAACCGGCGCGCGCTCCGAGGCGGGAAAACGTGTCTGCGACCAGAAAAGTCACCTCGCTGGAAATCCAAAAGGCGAAAAAAAACCGCGTCTCTGTTTTTCTTGACGGCGTTTTCGCCTTTGGTCTGGATCAGGATGTGCTGATCAAATCCGGCATCGCCCGCGGCGACGAGCTGTCCGACGAGCGGGTGGCGGAGATCCTCGACCTGGAGGAGCGCCATCGCGCGAAACAGAAGGCGATGCGGCTGCTGGCCGTGCGGGCGCGCAGCCGCCGCGAGCTCGCCGATCGTCTGGCGATGGCGAAATTCTCCGCAGCGGTGATCGACGGCGTGCTGCAAGAGCTGGAGCGGCTGCAGCTGATCGACGACGATGCCTTTGCCCGCTCTTTCAGCCAGAACCGCATGGCAACGCGGCCGGCGGGCAAGATTCTGCTGCAGAGGGAATTAAAGCAGAAAGGCTTGTCGGATACAGAGATCACCGCAGGCCTTGCCAAGGCCTACGAAAACCAGACGGAAAGCCAGGTGGCCCGGGCGCTGGCGGAAAAACGCAAAAAGAGCTGCGGCGCTCTGGACGAACGCAAGGCCAAGCAGCGGGTGTCCGACTTTTTGCTTCGCCGCGGATTTTCCTGGGATGTGGTCTCCGAGATTCTTGAGGATTGGGATCAGTATTAACTCCGTCTGTTTTGCCGATTTACAGAAGGGACGAACCACAGACACTTCTAAGCAGGAACAAATCAAAATCATTGTAGGCTGATTAACCCGGTATCAAACATGGCGATTCCTGATTTTCAAAGCATTATGTTGCCGTTACTTGAATTTGCCGGTGATGGGCAGGAGCATACCAACCAAGATGCCTTTGACGCTTTGATTCATCGGTTCCATTTGACAGAGGATGAACAAAAAGCCCTTTTGCCCAGTGGGCAGCAGAGCATCATCAATAATAGAATTGCCTGGGCGCGCGCTCATTTGAAAATGGCCCTATTGATCGAGAATACCAAACGCGGTGTTTTTCGTATTACAGAACGAGGCCGGGAAACACTCGATATTCATCCCGTGGAAATCAATATAAAATTTCTTCGTCAGTTTGCAGAATATGAAGCAGCCCGCAGACACTACAGGGAAGAGCTGAAAGAAAAAAACGCCAAGGGCGCTGAAGAGCAGGCAATGAGCACACCTGCAGAACAACTCGAGATCGCCTATCAACTGCTGAGAGAAAATCTTATCGAAGAGATTTTATCCCAGCTTAAAGGAGCTTCGCCAGGTTTTTTTGAAAAAGTTGTCATTGAGGTTTTAGTGAAAATGGGATATGGCGGTTCCAGAAAAGATGCAGGACAGGCCATCGGACGAAGTGGGGATGAAGGCATAGACGGGATCATTAAAGAAGATCGTCTTGGATTAGACATCATTTATATTCAGGCAAAAAAATGGGAAGAGCCTGTTTCTAGACCGGAAATCCAAAAATTCGCCGGAGCACTGCAAGGTAAACGCGCTCGCAAAGGCATCTTCATCACCACTTCGCGTTTCTGCGATACCGCGAAAGATTTTGCGTCCAATCTAGAAAATAAAATCATACTCGTGGACGGCGAACAGCTGGCTCAATATATGATCGATTTCGGTGTCGGCGTTTCCACAGAAGCCGTCTATGAAATAAAACGGATCGACACAGATTATTTCTCTGATAATTAGCCGGAACCAAAGACATAACAAGGAAAAAAAGACCCGTTTATGATGACCTCCAATGAAATACGACAATCGTTTCTTGATTTTTTCGCTTCCAAAGGGCATCACATTGTTCCCAGTGCGCCGGTGATCCCGCAGAACGATCCCACGTTGATCTTTACCAACGCCGGCATGAATCAATTCAAGGACATCTTTCTCGGCGCCGCCCGGGCCCAACATCCACGCGTGGTTGATTCGCAGAAATGCATCCGCGTGTCGGGCAAGCACAATGACCTGGAGGAGGTCGGCCGCGACACCTATCACCACACCTTTTTCGAGATGCTCGGCAACTGGTCCTTTGGCGATTATTTCAAAGCCGAGGCCATCGAATGGGCCTGGGAGCTGTTGACGCAAGTCTGGCAATTGCCCAAAGACCGGCTCTGGGCCACGGTCTTTGCCGGCGACCCGATCGACCATGTCGAGGCGGATGACGAAGCGGCCGCGATGTGGAAAAAACACACGGACATCAATCCGACGCAGATTCTGCGGTTCGGTAAAAAGGACAATTTCTGGGAGATGGGCGACACCGGCCCGTGCGGCCCCTGTTCAGAGATCCATCTGGACCGCGGCCCGGATTTCTGCGACCAGCGCGGCCCCGGCCATGTCTGCGCGGTCAATGGAGGCTGTGCGCGCTATATCGAGCTGTGGAATCTGGTTTTCATCCAATACAATCGCAATGAAAACGGCGAGCTGCGCATGCTGCCAGCCAAACATGTGGACACCGGCGCCGGCTTTGAGAGGATTTGCTCCATCCTGCAGCGCAAGAGCTCCAATTACGACATCGATCTGTTCCAACCGATCATCGCGGAGATCAGCCGCCTGACCGGTAAACCCTACAGCGACGGCGAAGCGGGTGTGCCCTTTCGAGTGCTGTGCGACCACATCCGCAGCCTGAGCTTTGCCATTGCCGACGGCGCGATTCCGGGCAACGAAGGCCGCGGCTATGTGCTGCGCCGGTTGCTGCGCCGTGCCGCCCGCTTCGGACGCGTGCTGGGCATGCAGGAACCGTTCATCCACCAGCTGGTGGCGCCGCTGGCCGTTTCCATGGGCGATGCGTATCCGGAGATCCGGCAGCGCCAGGAGCATATCAGCCGCGTGCTGCATGCAGAGGAAGAGGGCTTTGGCCGCACCCTGGACCGCGGCATTGAAATATTTGAAGCCAAGGCCAACCAGATTCTGACAAAAAAACAAACCGTTTTTCCAGGCGTCGACGCCTTTGTCCTGCACGACACCTATGGCTTTCCCCTGGACCTCACCCAGTTGATGGCTGAGGAAAAACAGCTCAGCGTCGACGTCGCCGGCTTTAATCAAGAGATGGAACGCCAGCGCGAGCGCTCCAGCAAAGGCCAGGACATCAAGTACGCCACGATCGAGATCGTAACCCGCGAGACCGGCTCGCAATTCGTCGGCTATGAACAGGACCAGGTCGAAACCGTCGCGATCCATGTCGAGCCCGACAAGATCGTGCTCAAGCACACGCCGTTCTACGCCGAATCCGGCGGTCAGGTGGCGGACACCGGTGTGATCTCGGGCAAAGAGTTTACCTTTCAGGTCTCGGACACGCGCAAGCTGGGCGAGCACATCGTCCATTTCGGCCGTGTCACGCAGGGCCGTTCTCCCGGCGTCGGCGAAACCGTGCTGGCTGAGATCGACCGGGCCAGGCGACGGTCCACGGAGCGCAACCACACCGTGACCCATCTGACCCACAAGGCGTTGCGCACCGTGTTGGGCGACCATGTGCACCAATCCGGCTCCTGGGTCGGGCCGCAGCAGATGCGTTTTGATTTCTCCCATTTTGAAAAAGTGGCGGCCGCGCAACTGCGACAGATCGAAGATATCGTCAATGAGCAGATCCGGACCAATCGTTTGGTCTCCTGGCAGGAGATGCCTCTGGAGCAGGCGCGGGCGCTGGGCGCCATGGCGCTGTTCGGTGAAAAATACGGCGAGCGGGTGCGCATGGTGGAGGTCGCCGGTTTTTCCCGCGAACTGTGCGGCGGAACTCATGTGCGCGCCACCGGCGAGATCGGTGTTTTCGCCATCACCGCCGAGAGCGCGGTGGCGGCCGGCATCCGTCGCATCGAATGCGCCACCGGCGCCGGTTTTATCGACCTGTTCCGCTCGCTGCAGGACGGAGTGAACGAATCGGCCGTGCTGCTGGGGTGCCGGCCGGATGAGATCGGCGAGCGGGTGCGCAGACTGATCGAGGAGAGGAAAACCCTGGAGCAGGAATTGCGCAAACTGCGGCAGCAATCCGCAGCCGGTGAAACCGACGACCTGCTGACGCGCATGCAGACCGTACGCGGAGTCTCCCTGATCGCCGCCGAGGTGCAGGTGGCCGGCGTCGATGAACTGCGGCAGATGGGCGATCTGTTGCGCGAAAAAATGAAATCCGGTGTGGCCGTCCTGGCGCTGATCATGGACAACAAGGCCAATTTTCTCTGCGTAGTCAGCAAGGATTTGATCGAATCGAAAAAGCTCAAAGCGGGCGAGATCGTCAAACGCGTCGCCGCCCTGGCCGGCGGCAGCGGCGGCGGACAACCGCACATGGCCCTCGCCGGAGCCAAAGAGACCGCCAAAGTCGCATCCGCCCTGCAGCAGACGCCGGAGATCCTTGCCGGAATGATCGGCTGAGCCTGAACGGCCGTTTCATGTGCATTAAGATCATGGATTCGGGATGCGCCCGACAGCGATGCGGTTCAGCGACGGCGCATGAGCAGCCTCCACTCTGAAGACCGAGGTACGAAGTGAACGTTCAGAACAACCTGTTGCAAACAAAAGAGAAAAAAGGCGCCGGCTATCTTGTGCTGATCGATCCGGACAAGCAGCCTGTCGAGGAAGCGGTGCGGCTGGCCGGGTTTTGCGAGCAAGGGGGCGTGGACGCGCTGTTGATCGGCGGGAGTCTGTTGTTCTCCCATCTGTTCGATGATCTGATCAAAGCCATCAAGGAACGCTGCGCCCTGCCGCTGATCATTTTTCCGGGCAGCACACGCCAGCTGTCCCCGTATGCAGACGCCATTCTGTTCATCTCCCTGATCAGCGGCCGCAATCCCACCCATCTGATCAGCGATCAGGTGTTTGCCGCGCCGATCATCCGTTCGATGAATCTGGAGGCCATCTCCACCGCCTATATGTTCGTGGAATCGGGCAACGCCACCTCCGCCCAATTTCTCAGCGACACCAAACCGTTGCCGCGGGAAAAACCAGAGATCGCCATGGCCCATGCCATGGCGGCGGAATACCTCGGCTTCAAACTGATCTATCTGGAGGCGGGCAGCGGCGCCAAGCAGTCCGTTCCGGAACCCATGATCCAGGCCATTAAAAAGTGCTGTTCGCTGCCGATGATCGTCGGCGGCGGCATCCGCACACCGGAGGAGGCGGCCGCCAAGGTGCAGGCGGGCGCCGGTTTTATCGTCACCGGCAACATCCTGGAGAAACATCGGGATCTCGGATTGATACGGGCTTTCAGCCAGGCTGTCCATTTTAAATAAGCAGCGCCTTTTTCCTAACGGCTTTGTTCTCGAAAGATCACCGCGTATGTCTTTCATCGACCTGCACACACATTTATTACCGCATTGGGACGACGGATCGGATTCCTGGAAAACGACGATGGAGATGCTGCGTCAGGGAGCGGCGGACGGCATCAGCCAAGTGGTCTGCACGCCGCATGTGATGTCCAAAAAAGACCTGGATGAAGAATCGGTCATCATCAAACTTTATAATGAACTGGTTCAGCGCGCCGCGGCGGAGCACATCGACATCCGCATACACCTCGGCGCCGAATTGTTCATTCAACCCGACATCGACTTTACCCGCCGGATCGCCACCTTCGGCGGCAACCGCCGCTACTTTCTGGTGGAATTCCCCATGAACCTGATCCCCGATTTCGTGGCCAAGACATTTTTCGATTGCCTGCTCGAGGATCACATTCCGGTGGTGGCCCATCCGGAACGGTATGCCAAGATTCTGGCGGATCCGAGCAAAGCCTTTGATTTTGTCGAACGCGGCGCGCTGCTGCAGATCAACGCCGGCAGTCTGCTGGGCGCCTTTGGCCAAAACGTCCGCACCACCGCCATCACCCTGCTGGATCACCAGCTGGCCGCGGTCGTGTCTTCTGATGCGCACGATGTCAAGATGCGGCCGTTCAAACTCAAGGCCGCGTTCCAATTCGTCTGCGATCGCTGGGGCGCGGAGCATGCCCAGCGTCTGTTCGTGGACAATCCGAATTCTGGCGGGCGAAGAGGTGACCGTGGAGCCGGTAAGACCGGCGGAAGGCCCCCGGGATGCGACGGAAAAATTCAAGTCCTTATTGAGAAAGGTTGGAATAAAAAAATGAGCGAACTGGTTCGAGGCCGATTGACCGAAAGCGCCCAGGTGATGGCGTTGCTCCTCAAAGAGAGTGAAAAAATTCAAGCGCTGGCGGATGAAATGGTCGCCTGTCTTCAGCGCGGCAATAAGCTGATGATCTGCGGCAACGGCGGCAGCGCGGCCGACAGCCAGCATTTCGCCGCTGAACTGGTGGGCCGGCTGCAGAAAAACCGTGCGCCCCTTCCCGCCCTGGCCCTGACCACCGACACCTCCATCCTCACCGCCATCGGCAATGATTACGGTTATGATCAGGTGTTCTCCAAGCAGGTCGAAGCGTTGGGGCAGCCTGGCGATATCTTCATCGGCCTGAGCACCAGCGGCGGTTCTGCCAACGTGCTCAAAGCCATGGCCGCCGCAAAGCAAAAACAAATGCGCACCATGGTGCTGTCCGGCAAAACCGGCGGTGAGATGGCCCGGCTGGCGGACGCCGCTCTGGTCGTGCCCTCCTCCACCTCGCAGCATGTGCAGGAAGGCCAGATCGCCATTATTCATATCTGGTGTGAGATCATCGAAGACACCCTATTCCCAACTGGAGGGACCGCTCTACGCTAAGCTTTCTGCATCCGGCTGCCCTGATCGCCCTTGCGGCCGTCCTGCTTCCCTTGCTGATTCATCTATTCACACGATCACGATCGCGCATCATTCCCTTCAGCACACTTCGTTTTCTGCTGGAACTGCGGCAGCAAAAGATCCGCAAACTGAAACTGCGGCAACTTTTACTGCTGCTGGTGCGCATGTTGATCGTGCTGGCCCTGGTCTTGGGCTTTGCCCGGCCGACCTGCCGGTCCCACTCGGCCGGCGCCTCATCGACGCGCGCAGAAACAACCGCAGTGCTCATCCTCGACAATTCCAGCAGCATGGGCCGCCGGGCTTCGGGCCACACTCTGTTTGAACAGGCCGCCGGCATCGCCACAGAGCTGATCGACGCTTTTCAACCCGGCGATGAGGTGTATCTGGTCACCACCACCGATACCACGCTGGAGCTCTCCCACACCTCCTTTCACGATTTCGCCCTGCTGAAAAAGCAGATCCGGGAGTTGCCGCTGGACGCGCGCGCCACCCGCTTCGACGATGCCCTGGCGTTCAGCGATCGACTGCTGACCTCCTCCTATTCGATCAACAAAGAGCTCTATCTGATCGCAGACCTGCAACGCTCGGGTTTTTCACCGGATTCTTTGCGCAAAAGACTCACCGGCATACGCCGCTATGCGCTTCCGGTCAAGGACCAGACGCTCAACAATCTCTCTTGCATCCGGGTTCAGCTCACCTCCGCCATTCTGCAAAAAGACAAACTCCTCGAAGGCGCCGTGTCGGTGCGCAATACCGGCGACATCCGCCAGTCCAACCGGCTGGTGCAGATCGTTATCAACGGGAAGCAGGTGGCCCAGAGCGCCGTTCATCTGGAACCAGGCGCCGGCGTCGATCTCAGCTGGAACTGCGTGCTGGATCAGAGCGGATTCTTATCCGGCTATGCACAGCTGGAGGAGGATGATTGGCGCGAGGACAACCGCAGCTATTTCTGTTTTACCGTAGCGGAGAACATTCGCGTCGCACTGGCGGGCGCAGAGACGCCCGACGGCTATTTTT
>JAKJDB010000827.1 GCA_022706175.1 Candidatus Zhuqueibacterota bacterium
GGCGCAGATGATCGCCCGGCCGCCCTCGGCAGACACCTGGGTCACTGCAGCAGTCATACCCCGGTCTTTGAAGGAACCGGTTGGATTCAGCCCCTCATATTTGAGGAACAGGTCAAAACCTCCGCCCAGAGCCTGAGCCAGCCGCGGCGCTGGGATCAGCGGGGTATTGCCTTCATGCAGGGTCACCGGCCGGTCGATGCCGGCGATGGCGAGACGCGATCCGTAGCGGGCGATGACGCCCAACCAGGGGGATGCAGACATAAGCGGTTTGCTCCCAGAAAGATTTTACCCCGGAATGGTGAATGAGCCTTCCGGCCCAGTTTGTACCGGGGCAGGTATAAAAAAAAGCGGATTCACAAGAGGAGACTGTGAATCCCGCCCAATGATTCACTCTGTTCATTGACAACCGGCTGGTTTAATCCAAATCAGCAGGCCAGTCCGGATTTTCTGCGTGTGCAAACATACGCTGCAGCTGTGCAAAAGTGGTGCGTGACTCGGAGAGCGGCAAGCCGGCCAGCCCGGCACGTGTGTAGAACTGCACGCCTGATGTCTCGTGACTGCAAGCCGGCTGCCCGCCGATCAACTCACAGCGGATAAAGAGCTTGTAGATGTGAAAGGGGAAAAACGTTGAATGCCCGTGTTTGCTCCGGTCATAGACGGCCAGCAGCTTGACCGCACGCGTTCGATAGCCTGACTCTTCAAAGATTTCCCGCACCGTCGCTTCGGCCGGCGATTCGTTGGGATCCGCCCAGCCGCCGGGCAACGTCCAGCCGCCGTCGCCGGCCTCCTGCACCAGCAACAACCGGTCACCGTCAAAGACCACGCCGCGCACGTCGACCTTGGGCGTCGCGTAGCCGGTTTGTTCGCAGAACAGCTTCAACACCGTCGATCGATCGGAGCCGGTCTGCTGCGCCCATATCTCTGCGGCGATTTCGCGAAGGCGTGCATACCGCTCCTGGTCAAAGGGATTTTGGGCATAGAGCAGACCGTTCTGCGCGATCGCCTGCAGCTCGCGCGCCCAGCGCGCCCAGGACGGCTCTTCGGCGTTCTTCATTATCGTCTGATGAGCCGGTACAGCAACAACAGAATGATGGCCCCTACCACGGCGCTGATGAAACTGGGCAGTCCCTCGGCGGGGTAAAAATTCAGCAACTTGCCCAGATGCGTGGCTACCACGGCGCCGCCGATGCCCAGCAGAGTGGTGATGATCCATCCGCCCGGATCACGGCCCGGCAAAATGAATTTAGCGATAGCGCCGACAAGAAAACCGATAAGGATCGTAACCAGTAGATGGCTCATCATTCTCTCCTTGTCCTGATCGTGCTCAGTATTCATAACATAAGCTAAAATAGTTTTCAGCGCAAGAAAAAAATTTTTTTGGATTTTGTTTTTATTGTGTAAATTCAGCCATGGTTTGGATCAGAGGAGATATGGAATGCCCTTAGAACCGGTACCGCCCGCGGCGGTGAGCGACACCGCGCCGATGGAACAAACAAAGAAAAAATTTCCAGGTCTGGCCGGCGCCGTCGGCCTGCTGCTGTTTTCCATTCTGGTGCAGATCCTCATGCTGCTTGTCCTGGTGGCGTATAACTGGGTCGTGCACAAAAACCTCAGCACCACCAGCTTGGTCACCTCTCTGCCGATCTTTATCCTCACCTATCTGGTGACCTTCGGCAGCACGGTCCTTTTGGGCCGTCGATTGACCCGGGAACCTTTCCGTGCGGTGTTTCGCTATACCGCGTTTTCGTGGAAGATCATTCCCTGGTTCATCCCTCTACTGTTGGGACTGGCGATCGTTCTTTTCGAAACCATGGCGGCGGTGACCCTGATCAAACCGGTGTCGCCCTGGTTGAT
>JAKJDB010000828.1 GCA_022706175.1 Candidatus Zhuqueibacterota bacterium
GCCGGGATTACAACCGCCATCTTTGAACTAGGCCGTCATACTTTAGCCGTGATCACCAACGTGGTCATCCCGGCTTTTTCAAAACGGGCCCCTGATCTCGTCCAGAAGGATGCCCAATTGGTTTCGTTTCTCTTCAGCGAAACAGCCAATCTGCAGCGGCTCGACCAGTACATCGCGGCCAATGATCCGTGGGGGGCCAGTTCCTGGATCGTCAAACAGTTCCTGTCACGGATGGTGAATTCAGCGGCCTATCGAGAGGCTTTCTGCACCGTTACCGGCATTGTCCTGACAGAGGGGGGCTTGGGGGCTGTTGCCAAATGGCTGGCGGCGCCGATAAGCGCGGTTTTATCCGCCAACTCAATAACTCAGGGCTTTCGCTCTGTACTCGGTTTTAACCGAAGCTTTTTCCGCACCAAGTTCAAGGCCTGGCAAGAGTACACTGATTTCGGCGGTGTCCAGGGGTATGTTGGCGACAAGGTGAGCGGCAAGGGTATTGAAGGCGCCTCCGTCAGGCTGCTCGGTGACGACAACAATCCCATGCATCCTGCGCATGAACAGACGACCAGCAATACCGGTTACTATCGTTTTGCGAACATCGGTGTGGGCGAAAAGAGTTTGACCGCCATCAAGACGGGATATAAAAGCGCAACGGTCAGCATCATCATCACCAAGAATAAATTCCTCGATCAGGACATCCTCCTCGAGAAGCAGACCAGTGGTTTTACCGGAAAAGTTGTCAACGAAATTTTCCAGCATCATGGGATTGTTCCACCCTATTTTAAGGGAGAGGTCTTAATTACCGCCCGTGAGATTGGCGGCAAAAAGCAGCAGTTCAGCATTTTAGCGAACGATGGTGTGTACGGAATTGCGCTGACGTTAGGAAGCTGGTGGATTATCGCAACGCACGAGGATTACCGGGCGGATTCGGTCAGGGTGGATGTGACCCAGGCCGGCGAGTTCAATGCACCCCGGGATCTGGTGCTCAAACCCGCACCCACCATGACCGCCTCCATAACGCTCGACATGGAAAATAATGGGTATGATCGGAATGATGACAAGATAACGATCGTTTTTCCCCAGGTCGGCCTGCGCAAACCACAACCTCATGACGTGGGCTGTCCTTACGGAGGCAATCCGATGGTGACCATGGCGGGCGCAGGGATGAACGGCGGTTCAAATGAGACCTTTGATTTTATTGAGATCGGACTTGCTGCCTCGATGATAGACCAGGCGGACTCGTATCCGGTCGGTGGTGTGGATTACTGGGGCTGCTCGCCGGCCTCCGCTCCGTGCGCAGTTGTCTTTGGCACTACAAGAAAGAAATGCCAGTATTCGGAGTCCATCAGTGCACCCATGCATTTCAGCTTTGAGCAGGATCCTGACAACCGCGGATGCAACTGCGGCATCATCTCGCCGGGCGATATCTACCTCACAGCCTGGGGCACGAATTTGGGTGATCTGGTTGCCGGTTCGTTCAATCTCGATCTCGCCGGCTGGAAAACCTGCGAATGCGGGGGCAACGACACCAATCATGACGGCAGAATGGACACTTGGAAGGTGAGCTGCGCCAGGGCGCGGGTGGATGTCCAATTTCGTTTTCTGGTAGGCACCGATTATCTTATCATCTTCAAACCGAGTCAGGCTAGAGGTGAAAAAGGGCCGCTCGATTAGGTTCGCTTCGGCGCCCGGCGATGAGTTTCGATCGCTCGGGTGCGCACCGCGGTGTGCGGCGCCATGCGTCGAGATAGGCCGGGCTTTTCATTTTCAACGCCCACTGTTTGATGTGTGTCTTTAATCAGTAGGTTTCGCGGCTTGGATTTTCGGATGGAAAGGTGATTTAAGGCGGCCGGC
>JAKJDB010000829.1 GCA_022706175.1 Candidatus Zhuqueibacterota bacterium
CGATGCCGGCGATCGGCAACGCTGCAGCGGAAGGCCTGGCCGTGATGCAGAGCAACGGCGCACCGCTGATGAACCGCACCGTCGACGCCACACCCGCTTACACCTCTCTGGCGAAAAAAGACAGAAGCAAAATCACCCGGCCGTTCGAAGAAGAGGAACGGCGCCTGGCGCTGCAAAAGCTCCAGGCTGAACTGCTCTTCATCAAAACGCTCAGCGCGGAGAACGTTGCGCCGCTGTCGGAACCGGAGAGACGGTCGTTGAACAGCCGGGTGGTGCAGACCGCCGATCTGTTTTATGCGTTGGTTGTTTCGGACCGGACCGATGCGCTGGCTGAACAGGCGGCCGCTTTTTACCAAACCCATCGCCGGGTGCTGGCGGATTCTCTGGGCCAGGCCTGTTATGAACAGCGGCTGCAGAGATTGAAAATTAAATTTTGAGGGAATATTTTTTCAGCTCCCTGGTACTATCAATGGACCTAAAGAGCAAGGAGCTGACGATGAAAAACTATTTCCCTTTGGCGATCTTGTTGTGGATCGCCACCAGTTGGGGCCAGGGCTTTATCCTGCCCCGTCCAGGCGGCGGATCCGCTGAGCTGACTGAACACCGTTTCACTGCAGACCTTGTGGACCAGGTCGCAGAAATCAAAGTCACCCAAATCTTCCATAATCCTTCCCCACGGCCGCTCGAAGGGGTTTACTATTTCCCCATCCCTCAGGAAGCGATCATCAACCAGTTCGCCCTGTACGTGGACGGGAAGAAATTGGCCGGCGAATTGCTCGATCGCGATCAGGCGCGCGCCCTCTATGAGGACATCGTTCGCCGCAACATCGATCCGGCGCTGCTCGAGTACGCGGATCGCCGGTTTTTCCGCCTGAGTCTCTTTCCTCTACCGGCGCATCAGAACCGTAAAATCGAGTTGACCTATTCCCAGGTTCTCCCTTTTCAGAACGGAATGGTGCGCTTTCTCTATCCCCTGCACGGCGAGATGCAGCGCGGCCGCGGCGCCCTGCCTACCCTGCCGCCCAGGCCGCAGGGGGCCCGGAACGAGGAGAGGGAGCCTGTCCATGATCCCGCTCGATGTCGGCAGTTTTTTTCGCTCACGCTCAAATCGCAAACCGCTCTCGGTTCCATCTATTCTCCTTCGCACACCATCGAGGTGCAAAGGCGGTCGGATTACGAGGCGCACATCGCCTATGAAGGCGACCGGCACGAGAATGAATCGGATTTCATCCTCTATTACAGCCGTTCCGGCGATGCCATGGGCATGAATCTGCTCTGCCATCGCACCGGCTCAGATGCGGGTTATTTTATGCTGCTGGTCTCCCCCCGCAGTTCCTGGGCAGAAGACCGGATTCTTGACAAAGATGTGATCTTTGTTCTGGACACATCGGGATCCATGGCCGGAGAAAAGATAGAACAGGCGAAGGCGGCGTTGACCTATTGTTTGAACTCGCTGCACAGCCGTGACCGTTTCGCCCTGATCACCTTCAGCTCTGAGGTGCGGACCTGGAAATCCCGCTGGATCGATGCCGCGCAGGGCCGGGGAGAAGCCTCGGATTATGTGCGCAAGCTGGAGGCCACCGGCGGCACCAACATAGACGAAGCGCTGAAAACCGCCTTTTCTTTCAAACCAGCGGCCGGCCGCTCCGGCAGCGTGCTGTTCATCACCGACGGACTGCCCACGGTCGGGGTTCAGGACATCAAAACCATTCTGGCGCATGTGCAGAGCAAGCCGGCGGCGCAGCGTATTTTCACCTTTGGCGTGGGCTATGATGTCAACACCTACCTGCTGGACAAGATCGCCGAGACCGGCCGCGCTGTTTCCGATTACATTGCGCCGGAGGAGAACAT
>JAKJDB010000830.1 GCA_022706175.1 Candidatus Zhuqueibacterota bacterium
TAGCTCTGCTGTCTGCGGTAGAAATCGTGAATCCCAGCCTGCCCAGCACGCTGGACGCGGCGATCATCACCAAGATGAATCATCGCGGTCAGATCAGAGGGTGCATCATCGACGGACCGCTGGCCCTGGATAACGCCGTTTCTCCATCAGCGGCCAGAACGAAAGAACTTCATACGCCCATCGCCGGGCAGGCGGATATTCTGATCTGTCCGGATATCGAATCCGCCAACATGCTGGCTAAAAGCACGTGTTACTTTGCCGGCTTTAGGCTGGGCCATGTGATGGTCGGAGCTGCCGCGCCGGTTTTGATCCCATCCCGTGCGGACAATGCAGACAGCAAATTGCTCTCCGTGGCATTGGGCAAGTTAGTCGGCAAATACACTGCCTGAGACGGCGCTGTGCAGCGAAGAATGCCGCCTGCGCCCCGGGCGGAATCGGCGCTTTCAGCAGTCGCGCCTGGCTGGCTGGTCCTCCAGGCGCTTTTTTTATGTCTGCGCCGCCATCTTAATGCTTGATTATCTTTATTTGTTTTAGTATACTATCCTTTCATTTTTGCAGCAACATGATTCCATCGGCTGGAGTAAATATGACGAAACGACCGTTAGCCCCTGAATCCCGAGTGGAGCAGATCGCTCTGGAACGGTCCGGACGACAATTTATCTATCCCCCTATAGAAAAGATACCAGTCATTGAAGTGGATAATTTTCCCGCTCTGGGCAAATTGACCGCTCTGCGCTTTCTCGAGTGGGTGCAGAGCCATCCTGATGGCATCATCTCCCTGCCGACCGGTAAAACCCCTGAACATTTCATCAAATGGGTAATGCATTATCTGCAAAAATGGGGTGAGCGGGATGTGCAAAAGGATCTGGAAACGAACGGCATTGAGCCGGCAAATCGGCCGCGGATGGATCAATTGCGTTTTGTTCAGATCGATGAGTTCTATCCGATAAACCCTGCACAGACCAACAGCTTTGCCCACTATATTCAGACGTTCTATATTCGCGGATTCGGCCTGAACAGCCGGAACGCACTGCTGCTGAACGCCTGGTCCACCGGCATACCGACGGGCATGACGCCCGATCAGGTATTTCCCAACGAGACGGTGGATTTGAGCTTGCGCATTCGTCATGGTAAAAACCATCTGGAGATTTTGCAGCGCGATGTCATCGAGCGGGTGGATGAATACTGTACGGACTATGAAAGACGGATCCGTGATCTGGGAGGCATCGGCTTTTTTCTCGGCGGCATCGGTCCGGACGGCCATATCGGCTTCAATGTCAGCGGCTCCGACCACTTTTCCACCACCCGCTTGACCGCCACCAACTATGAAACCCAGGCCGCAGCGGCCGGAGATCTCGGCGGCATCGAGGTGGCCCGACGCCGGCTGGTGATCACTATCGGACTCAGCACCATCACCTATAATCCCGACGGCGTGGCGATCATCATCGCGGCCGGTGAGGCGAAGGCCAAGGTGATTCAGAATGCGGTGGAGGCGCCCGCCTCCAACCTCTATCCGGCGACCGTGCTGCACCAGCTGAAAAACGCCCGTTTCTACATCACCAAAGGTGCGGGCAAATTGTTGATCGAGCGGCGTTATGAAGACGTCACCCGGATGGACCCGGTGCCGGAGGCGGAGATCGATCATATCGTCATCGATCTGGCCCGGCATCAGCACAAGAGGCTGTCGGCATTGGATCAAAAGGACTTTGCCACGATCCGCTCCTCCGAGCGGGTGTGGACTAAGAGCGGCAAGACCGTGGCCAAGTTGACCGCTCAGGTGGCGGAGCGGCTGACGAAAAAAATTGAGGACGGCCTGAAAGCCCTCGAGGGCGAATC
>JAKJDB010000073.1 GCA_022706175.1 Candidatus Zhuqueibacterota bacterium
CGGTTCTGTCGTTCTTTCGGCTTCAAACCAATCCGGCGTATATGAAATCCGTTGCGCAGCATAATAGCGCAACGCGATCAGCAAAATAGCCGGCAGGACCAGCAGCAGCAGAACGAGGCGCAACCGCCTGTGTCGTGAGGCGACCGGAGCATCGGCTGGGATGATCTTTTTTCGTTTCATAGTGACTATCTTCCCCTGAGTGGGTGAGGCGGCTGCCTTACCCGTTGAAGACGAGATGTTGGATAAGAATTTTAACGCCGATGGCGATCAGGACCGCACCGCCGAGGATTTCCATTTTTTTACCTAGACACAAGCCGAATTTTTGTCCCAGATCCACGCCGACCAGAGTGAGCATAAAGGTGATGCTGCCGATGATCAGCGCCGGCGTCACGATCGGTGTATTTAAAAAGGCGAAACTGAGGCCGACCACCAGCGCGTCGATGCTGGTGGCAACGGCCAGGGCGAGCAGGATGCGAGGGTTCAGGATATCCACGGTTTTCTTTTTGCCGCTGGTATCCAAAGCTTGGCAGATCATCCGGCTGCCGATGGTTATCAGCAGCAGGAATGCGATCCAGTGGTCGAGGCTGCTGATGAGATCGCGCAATCGGCTGCCAGCCAGCCAGCCCAGGAGGGGCATCAGGGCCTGAAAGCCGCCGAAGGCCAGCCCGATTTTGAGCGCCTGGCTCAGCCGGATACGGCCGTAGGTCAAACTGCCGCTGATCGCCACCGCAAAGGCGTCCATGGAGAGGCCGATGGCGATTAAGATGGTGCTGACGAGATCCATTCGGGTTCCTGTTTAGTCTTGCGCGATACACGTAATGAAAAATATACTGATTTTTCATCGAGATTCCAAGGGTGGAAAAAATTCTTCTTGCAAATTTACTAAAAACCGGCGACATTCTTTTATGATTGGTCCTTCTTCAGGCGGATGAGAGTATGGGTAGGTTGAGAAAAAGCGCGATAAGATTGCTGGATTGGATCATCGCGCTGAGGCCCAAGCAGTGGATTAAGAACGTCATTGTGTTCGCCGGTTTGTTTTTCGCTGAAGATATGTCCGATGTGCACAAAATCATTCCGGCGATGTTGGCGTTTCTTCTGTTCTGCATGGTTTCCAGCGGCGGATACCTGATCAATGATGTGATGGACCGGAAGAAGGATGCCCTGCATCCGAAGAAAAAGCTTCGGCCCATCGCCTCCGGCCGGGTGCCGGTGGCGCCGGCTCTGGCGCTGGCCGGGGTTCTGCTGCTGGCGGGCATCGGCTTGAGCTTGTCTCTCCGCCTGTCTTTCGGCCTTCTCATCGTTTTCTATGTGAGCTTGACGATCTCCTATTCTCTATTGCTCAAACGGATCATCATTCTGGATGTGCTGGTGATCGCTTCCGGGTTTGTGTTGCGCGCCATCGGCGGCACGCTGGCCATCGAGGAGGCGATCTCTTCCTGGCTGATCATCTGCACCATCTTTTTATCCCTCTTTTTGGCCTTGACCAAGCGTCGCAGTGAGATCATCGCTCTGGGCGAGAACGCCGCGACGGTGCGGAAAACGCTTGCCGGTTACAGCCCCCAGTTCCTCGACCAGATGATCAACACAGCCACGGCCGCCTGCCTGATGTCGTACAGCCTATACACACTGGACAGCAACACCGTGGCCAAGTTCGGCACCCGCAATCTGGCCTTCACCCTGCCTTTTGTGATGTACGGTCTTTTTCGCTATCTTTTTCTGGTGCATCATCATAATATCGGAGAATCCCCGGAGACCGCCCTGCTGCACGATAAGCCGATCATTCTCTGCATCATTCTCTATGTGGGCACAGTGGCTGCCATTATCTATCTCTGAATCAGCGAAGAGCTTTTCATGAAAGAACCGTCACCTGTGGCAACGACTTCTCAACCGGCCGGCCGGCCACGGCGGCGCTGGACAACCGTTTGCCTGCTGCTTCTCTGTGCGCTGGCGGCGTGTACGTCGTCCGCCCGGAAGGAGGAGCGGGAGATTAAAAAGCTCCTTGCCACCTCCGCCGGCTATCTGAATGAGCGAGGCGTCGCGGAATTGCAGGGCGGCCGATACCTTGCGGCGGTTCAGTACTTTCATCAAGCCCTGGCGTTGACCGGTTATGATCCGGTGCTGCATAATAACCTGGGAGTGGCTTTTTTTCGTCTGGGCCGGTTGGATTCGGCCATTGTCTCCTATGAAGCGGCGGTGCGTCTGCGGCCGCACTATTTCACCGCCTACCGGAATCTCGCCGGCGCTTATCTGGCGGCGCGCAACGCAGCGATGGCGCTGAAGGCGATCGATCTGGCTCTGCAGCATCATGCGGACGCGGACAATTACGCGTTGCGGGCAACCATCCATGAAGAGCTGGAGCACTATGAGGCGGCTGTTCGCGATTATCATTCGGCTCTTTCACTGGCGCCCGATTCTGCGAACCTGTACAACAACCTCGGTGCGCTCTATTTTCGGCTGAGCCGTTTGGATCAGGCTATGGAGCAGTTTGAGCTGGCGCTGCAGAAAGAACCGGATCATGCGGCCGCGGCTTTTAACCTGGCCAATGCGCTCGCCCGTCAATGTCGGCTGGAGGAGAGCCGCCGGTATTATGAACAAGCCCTGCAGCATGCGCCGGCCATGTACGAGGCGGAGAACAATCTGGGGCTGGTGTTGCTGGCTTTGAACGATGAGACCGGGGCGATCGACCGGTTTCGCCGGGCTCACGCCATCAAAGCGGATGCCGACGTGGTGTTGCACAATTTATCTTTGGCGCTCGCCCGTCTCGATTCGCTGGATACGGCGCTGTCGCTGATCGATCGCGCTCTACAAATTCAACCGGACAAGGCGAAATACCATCAACAGCGGGGAGCCGTGCTGGCTCGGCTGCAGCGCCATGCAGAAGCGCGCGCGGCTTTTCTGCGGGCGATCGCGCTGGATTCAACTATGGCCGTCAGCTACAATGAACTGGGAAATTCCTATTATGCCGCTGAGGAGATCGGTCCAGCCCTGCAGGCCTTTCAGCAAGCGCTCGAACGCTATCCGGACTATGTGACCTCGCGGTACCTGGGTAAAGAGACGGGCAGGAATCATGCGTATCTCGATCTGCTCACCGGATGCGACGCGGCCGGCCGTATCTCTGGAGAGTATGCTGCGGTCTATCTCAATCTCGGCAAAAGCTATTTGGCCATGAACCAGGATCAGTTGGCTGAAGGGGCTTTTCAAAAAGCGGTGTCCTTGCAGCCGCAACAGCCGGATGCCTATGAATGGCTCGCCGTGCTTTACCAACAGCGCAAGCAGGGGCGGCAGAGCCGGATAATGAGCGCGCAGGGCCGCTTTTGCCGGGGCCGATTCGCTCTGGAGCTCGATTCCCTGCAGGCGGCCGAGCGTTATGGTCGGCAGGCCTTGCAGTTTTATCCGCGCTATGCGGACGCGCTGGCGCTGCTGGCGGAGATCTGCATTAAACAAGCGAGGCTGAACGAGGCGGATGCTTTTCTGCAGCAAGCGATGACGCTGGATAAACGATCCGAATATGTATGGTTGGTTCAGGGGGATTATCACGTCCAGTGCCGGCTGCAGGAAAAAGCTCTGGCCGCGTATGGGAAGGCTTTGCAGATCAATCCGGATTCTGTTCCTGCGCATGACCGGCTGGCTGTGCTGTTGCGTTCGATGGAGCGGAAGGATGAATCGGCCAAGCATCAGGCGGAGGTCCATTTTCTTCAGGGCCGCGAGTTTGAAACAGCCGGCCAGTTGGACCGCAGCCTGCGCGAATACGGTTTGGCCGCTGATCTGATGCAGCAAGCCCGATATCTGACGGCACAGGGATTGGTGTATGCGAAAAAGCATGTGAACGACGAGGCGGAAAAAAAACTGCAGCGTGCGCTGCAGCTGGACTCGTTGCAGGCGCAGGCCTGGTACGGTCTCGGCGTCATCTACGGCGATCAAGGCGCCTATGATCGTGCGATCCCCGCTCTGAAGAGAGCGACCACGTTGGATTCACTTTTCGGTCAGGCGCATTATTCGCTGGCCGTGAACTATTATTTTAACCGGCAACCGGAGCTGGCGCGCCGGCATCTGTCCATGGCCCAGGCGCTGGGCGTGGCCGTTCGTCGGGAGCTGCAGGAAGCGCTGCAGGCGCCGTGATGCCGCCGGCTTGTAGTATGGCTGGATCAGCGCCGATGTGTAAACGCAGAGGATTCGGCCGCCGGGGCGTACAGGAGCAAACGGTCGTTGTGCACCAAGCGGCCGGCCTTGGTGATGCCCAGCAGAAACATGCCGATCTTAATCTCCCGCTGCAGCTGACGAATGACTGCGATGACGGCATCCGGGGATTTCATCGCCGGCTTGAAAAACGGAAACGCCAGGCCCACCAGCGAGGCACCCAGCACCATGCATTTGATGACATCGATGCCGCTGCGTACGCCGCCGGAACCGATGAGGGTGATCCGCTTGCGCAAAGGGCGGAGCTGCTGCAACGCCAGCGGTGTTGGAATGCCCCAATCCTGAAAAGTCAGACCAAGGTTGTACGAGTCCTTGCGCCGGTCCCGCCGGTGTTCGATGCGGCTCCAGGAGGTGCCGCCGCTGCCGGCCACGTCGAAATAGCTCAGGCCGTGGCGCAACGCCAGACGCACATCCTGAGGACCGAGACCGGCGCCGACCTCCTTGAGGATGATCGGCTTATGCAGCCTGCGGTTGAGAGCAGCGATCTTTTTGATCAGACCGCAAAAGTTCACATTGCCCTCCGGCTGCACCGCTTCCTGCAGCGGATTGAGATGCAGATACAGCGCATCGGCTTGCAGCACTTCCACGGCCATCCGACACTGCTGCAGGCCGAATCCATAGTTGAGCTGAACCGCGCCCAGGTTGGCAAACAGCAGCGTGCTGGGGGCATAGCGGCGCAGATCAAAACTGGCTCGCGCCTGCGGATGGGTGAACATCACCCGTTGAGAGCCCACGGCCATAGCCACCTGGGTGGCTTGTGCAGCCAGCGCCAAATTTTTATTGATCAGGCGAACGAGCGGGTCATCTCCGCCGGTCATGGAAGAGATCAGCAGGGGCGCGCTCAGTTGTTTGCCCATAAAACGGATCGAGGTGTCCACCTCCTCCAGGTCGATTTCCGGCAGGCCACGGTGCGCCAACAGGATTTGGTCAAAGTAGTTTTTGCGCCTGTCGATGTCGCTGTCGGCCAGCACCACATCGATGTGCTGCTTTTTTCTGCTGTTGATGGATCGGTTCATTCGTGGTCCTCTGGTTTGCCCCATTCAATGTAGCCAAAAAAGAGGACCATTTCAACCCCTGCTTTCACAGCACGGTTTTTTTGCCGAATTGTGATCAAGGACTAAATCGCTGATATTCCGCTTGACTGGAAATTAAAAATTAAGTATGATCAGGTTTGAACAGCATCAGACAGGATGGGGGGCAAGCGGGAAGGACGACGGGATACACGGTGAACCTGTACGATGATCTTATGGACGGGCTGTCGGCGGCGACTCCGCTGCGGGTGGTTTTTTGGCAACCTGCGTCGGTCGCCGTGGTGGTGGGCTATTCACAGCAGCCTGTGGTGGAGGTGCATGTGGACCGCTGTCGCCGGGACGGGGTGCCGGTGATGCGGCGGCGCGGCGGCGGCGGCGCAGTGGTGCTGATGCCCGGGATTCTGTGCCTGACGTGTGCGTTCATAAGCCAGCAAAGCGATTCACCCTACCATTTCTTCCAAAAGATCAACGCTTTTCTCGTCGAACAACTGGCACAGGTTTTTCAAGTGCCTGACGTTCGAACCGCCGGCATAAGCGATCTGGTGATCAACAAAAGAAAGATACTCGGCTGTTCCATGCATAAATCCCGGCATCGTTATCTGTATCAGGGATCCCTGCTGGTTCAACCGGACCTGGATTTGATCGAACGCTATCTGCGTCACCCTTCCAGGGAACCGGATTACCGCCAGGGCCGCGGGCATCTGACGTTTGTCACCAGCCTGGCGAAGGAGGGCTACCCGCTTTCGGTCCGGCAGCTCGAGCAGGGCCTGGAGGCCGTTTGCACGGAACAGCTCGCTTCATGGTTACTTTAATCGGGAGGTGTGTATGAAAATCCGTTTATGTCTGCTGACGCTTTTCGCCGCCAGCCAATGGGCGCTCGGCCAAGAGATCGGCGATTATATTTCCAAATACACCGCTGAAAACGGCAAGGGCTATATGCAGCCTCTGGCGGATGTATTCGGCGCTGATCTCAACAGCGGTCTGTTCCAAGGCAGCAAGCTGTCCCAGGCCGGCTTTCACCTGACCATCGGCGTCAAGGGTGTGATGGCGAGAATCGGCGATGACTTGAGAACCTTCAAGGCCACGACCGAAGAACCCTTCAGCCCGACCCAGACGGCAACCGTGCCGACGATTTTCGGCAAGGACGAAGCGGTTTCAGTGACCGGCGCGGGCGGAACGGTGTACAATTTCCCCGGCGGTTTCGACATGGACATGATGCCGCTGGTGATTCCGCAGGCGACCATCGGCACGTTGCTCGGCACAGAGGCCACGGTGCGTTATTTTATGGCTAATCTCGGCGAGGACATCGGCGATCTCAAACTGGCCGGCATCGGAGTGCGGCACAGCATCAGCCAGTATCTGCCGCTTCTTCCCATCGACGTGTCTGTTGGTTATTTTACCCAGAAATTCTCAGTGGGCGAGTTTGTGGAGGCCCAGGCTGTCTACTATGGGGCGCAGGTCGGCAAGACCTTGGGCATTCTCTGCCTCTACGGAGGCGCCGGCTACGAGTCCACGGAGGTCACGGTTGCCTATGATCAAGAAAAGGATGTTGAATCAAGCCGGGTGTCCTTTGACATGAAATCAGAGGATCAGCTGCGTTTCACGGTGGGCGTCGGTTTGAATTTGGTCTTTTTGAAAATTCACGCTGATTACAACATCGCCTCTCAAAAAACTCTGTGTGCAGGCATCGGTTTCGGCTGGTAGCCCGCCCTTAACTTTTCGCAAGGAGCTTGCCATGAAACGAGTGATTCTTCTAATAGCCCTTTTGACCGCGGCGGCATGGCTGTCGTCCTGTGAAAGCCGGCGTTTTCAGTTCGTCGCCACGCTCAACAAGACCGTGGATTTTGACGTTGATCATAGCGGAGCGTTTAAAACCGTACGCACGATCACGGCCGCACAGATCCGCAATAACCTGAATGTGCCCGAGGGCGGCACCATCAAAAAAGTGGACATTGAAGCCCTGGCGATCGTGCCGGAGACCAAGGCCGGCAACGAAGCGACTGAGGTCAAGGTGCGCGGAACGATCAAGGATCAGGGCCATGAGGTGGAGCTGTTTAAAGAGACTTCCATCAATTTGACCACCGGGGTGGATGTCGGCTACGGCGTCCGCGTGCCTCTGCAAAAATTGGTCGATCTGGGCATAAGCGCTTTAAAGACTAAAATCAACGATCATGTAAACCGCCTTAACGACGCGGATATTGAAATCGTGCTCTACGGCACCACTCTGCCGGCCGGAAAACGGCTGTTGATGACCGTTCACTTTAACATCAAAGCCTCCGTGATCTATGAAAAATGCATCGATACCCCCAATTTTTTCGGCGGGAAAAAGTGCGAGGAGGGGGAGGACGTCGAGGAGGTCAAACAGAACTAGACTGGTTTGAAGGCCGGTCAGCGCTTTGGCCGGTTGAACCGCTGCTCGAAAAAGAATGACAAGATCTGCATGGCTCTGTTTTCATGGACGAACGAGATCATCCAGCAAAACTCCGATCTCGATCGCCGTACGCCGGCCTTCGCCCCCTCTTCCGCTCAAGAGGGGGCGTGAGGCCTTTATCCCTTCAACTGAATCTCTCCAATCTCTTCATCACGGTAAAAATAAACGTTGCCGACAGCAGGCAGCACACCGCCAGAACGGTCCACAACTGCCAGAGGGCGATTTTATCCCACAGATAGCCGATGACGCTCAATAAATAATTGCCCAGCGCAGTGGCTGCAAACCAGCCTCCCTGCGCCACGCCCTTTAACCGCGGCGGCGCCACTTTGCTGACAAAGGCGATGCCCATGGGACTGATGAACAGCTCAGCGATCGTCAGCACGAAATAGGTGCCGATCAGCCAGTAGACGGAGACGCGGCTGTCCAGCGGCACCGCCTGGCCGGGCGCCATGTCTTTGGGACTCAACAAGCCCAGGGAGGCCAGCACCAGCAGGGCAAAGCCGGCAGCGGTGATGATCATGCCGATGCCGATCTTGCGCGGGGCGGACGGTTCCTTTTTTTTCGCTTTCAGCCAGGAGAACACGCCCAAAACCAGCGGCGTCAGCGCAACGATGAAAAAAGGATTGAAATGCTGAAATTTTTGCGGCGTGAACAGGTTGGAAGTGGAATAGCCTTGGTAGCGCCACCAGGCCAGGGCGGCGAAAACCACCACCCCGACGGCGGCCAGCAGCCGCTGCATGGAGGGGGTTTCCCGTCTGATCAGGTAATACACCGAGAGCGCGGCAAGAAAGATGGGCAGCAGACCGAACAGATCGAACCACAGGTTGGTTGCCTTGCCGACATGGGTTACCGTATAGTCGCGGGCGAAATAGGTCATGGTGACGCCGTTTTGGTGAAAGGACATCCAGAAAAAGATGACCACGGCAAAGATCAGGCCCAGCGCAATGAGTCGCGGCCGGGTTTCCGCCTCGTTGTAAGCCGGCTGATTCGTGGCGGTCACGGTTTTTTGAGTTCCTATCTGGTCGGCGTGTTTATAATGTTTACGAAAGATCCAGAAGATCAGCATGGAGGCGATCAGGCTGAAGCAAGCGATGCCAAAGCCATAGTGGTAGGACTCGCTCAGGGCGTTGATGTAGTTGGCCGAGAACTCGCCGAGCGTTGCAAGGGTGACGCGGCTGTCCTGAGTCTGAGCGAGGGCGAGATAGCCCTGCACATCCGCCAGCTGGTTTTTTAAAAAAGCGTTGGCCATGGCGGGCAGTCGGCC
>JAKJDB010000074.1 GCA_022706175.1 Candidatus Zhuqueibacterota bacterium
CCCGGAACCGCCGTCAAAGGTCAATGCGATGTGCTTGCGGTCAGCCGGGCCGCGGCTGAAATCCCCGGCCGAGATCTCGGCGATGGGCCGGCCGGTGATGGTGATGATCCTTTCCAGCAGGGAGACATGGCCATGCTCGTCCAAGCCGCGCACCACCAACTCGTTGTCCCCAGCCTTGACCGCTACGTTTTCGAAAGAAAAGCGTCCGTCTTTAGAGATGGTCACGGCGCGCAGTTCGCGATTGACCAGCAGCGAGAGGCTGATGTTGTCCGCCGCCTCACCGACGATGGTGATGCGATTTTCGCTGATCCGCGCCTGCTGCGGCTGCGACCATTGAATCCGGCTTCGGTCCTGTACACTGTCCTGCAAAGCCGGCGCCGGAGCTGGAAGCGGCGATCGCTTCCAGGCCGCCACCTCACGCGCGAGATCGCGCAGCGACAGCCAGATCATGAGAAACAGGCTGAGGGTGATTAGCGGAAAGAGCCAGCGGCCGGCGCGGCCGGACAGGGAACCGCCCTTTTTACTTTTAGATTTCGTGGCGGCGGGAGTGGTCCAAAAAATCGAGGCCTCCTGCAGCACCGACCTGAGCAGACAGCGCGTGCTGCAAAAAGGCCGATCGAGAAAGGACCGCGTGCATTCCGGACAGATAAAAGCGCGGCACTGATGACAGCGTTTGCGGGTGACGGTCTCCGGATGGTTTTTACATACATGGGCCATGAGAAAAAAGTTAGCAAACTGCCGGTGAAAAGCAAGGTAAATATCCTTGGAATTTCGCTAATTTCTTTCTAAACTATCCGGCAGGTTGCATGTCGCATGATTTCAGGAGGGCCTGATGAATCCTGATTCAAATAAACACGTGCGTCCGGCCGCCTGGGCAGGTGCGTTCTATCCCGCCGAGCCGGCGGAATTGCGCAGACAGGTGACCAGAATGCTGATGGAGGCTGAAGAGGCGCCTGTCGCCGGCCATCTGATCGGTCTGATTGTGCCGCACGCCGGTTACATCTATTCCGGACCTACGGCAGCCCGTGCCTATCGGTTGCTGAAGCATCGGCCAATCAAGACGGTCATGGTGATCGCGCCCAGCCATGCCGAATGGTTTGAAGGCGTTTCCGTCTATGGCGGCGATTTTTATGAGACCCCGTTGGGCCGGGTCCGCGTGGACCGCGCCAAGTCCGAAGCACTGGCTGCGTTCGATCGCAGCATCACCCTTTCCGAAGCCGGCCACCATGCTGCCGGAGAACGCTCCGAGCATTCTCTGGAGGTGCAACTGCCGTTTCTGCAGATCGCCCTGGATGCGCCGTTTCAGCTGGTGGCAGTGGTGTTCCATGACTATCGACCGGACCTCTGCCGTTTGCTGGGGCTTGCCCTGGCCGGCGTCATGGAGGAATCGGATCTGCTGGTGGCGAGCACGGATCTGTACCATGGCTATTCCTACAAGGCCTGCAAACGCAGTGATGACGCGACCCTGCAGGCGCTTTCGACCATCGATCCGGAAGGGTTTTGCAGCGCTATGCAGGCGGAAACCGTACAGGCCTGCGGCGCCGGCCCGTTGGCCGCTCTGCTCTATGCCAGCCGGGAGAAAAAAGCGAACACCATCACCCTGCTGCATCGCACCAATTCGGCCGATGTGACCGGCTCCCGGGAGGGCTGGACCGTAGGCTATGCCAGCCTGAGTATAAGCCGATGTCTGAAAGAATAGCCATCCTCGGCGCCGGCAGAGTGGGCACGGCTCTGGCTTTGTCCCTGCAGCATGCCGGCCATGAGCTTGTGGCTGTGGTGGATGCCGATCAACAGGCTGCAGCCGAGTGCGCAAACCGGTGCCGGAAAAGAGGGATCGTTCGAACCGCAGAAACATTGCCCGCGGAGGTGACGCTGGTTGTCATCGCCACGCCGGACGGCCGCATACAAGAAGCAGCGCACCAGCTGGCGAATGGCTCCGGGGTCAACGCAGAGACGGTGGTATGCCATCTTTCCGGAAGCTTGACGGCTGACGTTCTGATCCCTCTGGCCGGCCGGACAAGCCTGCTCGCTTCCTGCCACCCCCTGGCGTCCTTCTCTTCTGCGTCCGTCGACCGTTGGGCTTTCAAGGACATCCCTTTCGCCCTTCAGGGCGATCCGGCCGCGTTGCAGCGTTTGATCCCGGTGATCGAAAGTCTATCCGGCCGCTATTTTTTTCTGGCGCCGGGAAAAAAAACTTTGTATCATATCGCCTGTGTTCTGGCCTCCAACTATTTCGTCGGGCTGGCCTCCATGGTGGAAGAGGTTTTAAAACAGGCCGGCATCGATTCCCTGGAGATCATGGCGCCGTTGTGGCGATCGACTTTGGAACACATTCTGCAGCAGGGCCCGGCTCAGGCGTTGACCGGACCCGTGGTGCGCAATGATGTGGACACCGTGCGACGCCATCTGCTGGAAATAAAAAGCGAATTCCCACAGTTTGTACCCGTATACAAGCATATCGGCCGCCGGTTGCTCGCCCTGGCGCGGCAGCAATCCCCTGAAGCCGATTTATCCAAGATGGAAGAGCTGTTCACCGATGAATTTTGAAATACGCGACAGGCTGTTCTTGGAAGCGCAGGAAAGGCGCATGCTTTCACCGCTGGCAGCCAAGAGCGAGGACTATCATCGCACCCGACGCTATTCAGAGCCGGAGCATCCCTATCGCACGGCTTTTCAGCGCGACCGCGACCGCATCATCCACTCCCGGGCTTTCCGCCGCCTGAAACACAAACGTCAGGTTTTTCTAACTCAATCGGGCGACCACTATCGCACGCGACTGACGCACACGCTGGAGGTGGCGCAGCTCAGCCGCACCCTTGCGCGCAGCCTCGGCCTCAATGAAGATTTGACCGAAGCGGTCGCCCTGGGTCACGACCTCGGACATACGCCCTTTGGCCATGTGGGCGAGATCGTTCTGCACAAGATCATGAGCGGCCGCGATGACCTGGACGGCCTGCTGCCCTCCGGCGTCGTCGCCGGCGGCTACAAGCACAATTACCAGAGCCTGCGGGTGGTGGATGTGATCGAAAAAAAATACAGCTGGGAGGGGCTGAATCTCACCGCCGCCGTGCGCGAAGGGCTGCTGAAGCACACTCGCCTGCGCCGCAGTGATCTCGACTATCCTGATTTCTATCTTCAGGGATTGCATTATGAGCAGGATTCGGCCACAACACTGGAAGGCCAGCTGGTGGCGGTGAGCGATGAGATCGCGCAACGCACTCATGATCTGGAGGACGGCATTCGCGCGCACTATGTCACGCTGCGCCAGGTGCGCGAGCTGGAGATCATGAAAAGGGTGGAGGCCGCTTCTCCGCAAGGACAACCCGTTCTGGCGCATGACTTTCTCCAACGCAATCATTCCATCCGCAGCCTGATCAATTTTCTGGTGACGGATGTGCAGCGGGAAACCCAGCGTCGCGTCATCGAATCGGGCGCAACCGGTGAGGGGTTCCATACGCTGATGGCCTGGTTCAGCGATCCGGTCCATCCCCTGCAGGAGGAGCTGGATCATTTCATCGATCGTCACGTCATTCGCACCGCCGTGGAGCGGCACAGCGACGACCGGGCGGTGGATGTTCTCCGCACGCTCTTCAAGGCCTATTATCGAACGCCGCAATTGCTGCCGGACTGGCGGCTGCAGACGCTGCCGTTACCTGAGAATGGAAACGCCGCCTCGCTTCCGCAACGGGAGTGGCATATTTTTCTCAGGGCCATCTGCGACTATATCGCAGGCATGAGTGACCATTTTGCCGAAACCGAATACAGCAGGATAGAGAGCGTTCTGCATGAGTCTTGAATTGAGTCTGGAGAGGGTTTCTTTTCATTACACCGGCATCGCCGCTTCTGCGGCGCCGGTTCTGCAGGATGTGTCGTTTACCCTGGCCGAAAAAGAGTGCACGGCCATCGTCGGTCCCAGCGGTTCGGGCAAGACCACTCTGATCCAGCATTTTACCGGATTGCTACGCCCGACCAGCGGCCGGGTTCTGGTGGATAGGGCCGATATTAACGGCAAGAAATACTCTCTGACCGCGCTGCGGCGGCGCATCGGATTGGTGTTCCAGTTCCCCGAAGCGCAGCTGTTTGAGGAGACTGTGTATCGTGATGTGGCCTTCGGACCAACCAACCTCGGGCTGAGCGTCGAAGAGATCGATTCGCGCGTGCGTAACGCCCTGACGCTGGTCGGTCTGGAGGCCGATTCTTTTGCCGGCCGCTCGCCCTTTCGTCTGAGCGAAGGAGAGAAGCGCAAGGTCGCCATCGCCGGCGTCCTGGCCATGCAGCCGGAGATGATCATTCTCGACGAGCCCACCGCAGGCCTGGATCCGGTTGGCGTACAGAGCATGGCCGCCATCCTTGAAGCCCTGGTCCACCGCGGGACCACGCCGGTGTTCATCACCCACCACATGGATCTGGTCGCTGAGGTTGCACAGCGTGTGCTGGTGCTTTCGGCCGGCCGTGTGATCTTTGACGACACGCCGGAACAGCTGTTTAAAAATACCGCCGTGCTGGAAAAAGCGAAACTGGATTTGCCGAATTTCATTCAGGAGTTTACCGCTTACCGGCCCTTCCTGCCCGCAGCACTGCAATCGGTGCGCAGCTATCGCCAACTCGTGCACCGGCTGCAGCAGCACCCTTTATCCCGTCCCAGCTAATCAGTCGCACAGCCACAAGTGTTCGGAAACAATACAAGCGGATTATTCTAATCCACCCTTCGGCTCAAGAATGCGGTCCACCGTTTGCTGCCGCCGCAATTTAAGGTGTAACTATTTGATATTATTGTGAGCCATTTTTTGCCTTCTCTCGGATTTTTGGCAAAAAATTTGCTTATGTTTTAGCGAAAATTACGGGTGGGGCGCAAAGAGGTGAGGTCGTCATGTTTGAAACCTTGGGTGAGATAGACATCGAAGAACTGGATTATGATCTTTTAGAGCAGATCAAACCTAAATCCCAAACCCATTTCTCCGGTTTTGAGTTATACTACCCCAAACTGAGCAAATCCCCAGAGATCCAAAAAATCTACTCTCTGATCAACAAAGTGGCGGTGAGCAACGCGTCGGTTTTGATCCAGGGGGAAACGGGTTCGGGCAAGGAGTTGATCGCCGGCGCCATTCAGGCTCTTTCGCTGCGAGCCGACAAACCGTATGTCACGGTCAATTGCGCCGCCATTCCCGAGCATCTGCTGGAGAGCGAGTTGTTCGGTCACGACCGCGGTGCGTTCACCGGCGCGGTGACCACGCACATCGGCAAATTCGAACAGGCTGACGGCGGCACCCTGTTTCTCGATGAGATCGGCGACATGCATCCGACCACCCAGGCCAAAATTCTCCGCGTGCTGCAGGAGCAGAGTTTCACCCGCATCGGCGGCCAGAAAGTGATCCGTGTCGACGTGCGCATCATCGCCGCCACCAACAAAGACCTGTGGCAGGAGATCGAAAGCGGCCGGTTTCGTCCGGATCTGTATTATCGCCTGAATGTGGTGACCGTGCAGGTTCCGCCTCTGCGCGAACGGCGTGAGGACGTGCCGCTGCTGGCGGACTATTTTAAGAAAAAATTCGCCGCCGAGTTGAAAAAAAATATCGGCAATTTTACCGCAGAGGGCATGGAGTTGCTCGCCAATCATTCCTGGCCGGGAAATATCCGTGAGCTGCGCAATTTGATCGAACGGGCGGTGCTGGTGACCAACAGCGGCGAGGACATCACGCCCAAAGATCTGGCGCTCACGGGAAAAGACTATTTCGCCGCCGGCGGACGCGACCGTCGCCGTGAAGAACGCGGACCGTCTTTGCCGTCGCTGCGGCTGGAAGAGCTTGAACGCATGGCCGTGACCATCGCTTTGGAACGGTCGAAATGGATTCAAAAAGACGCCGCTGAACTGCTGGGCATCTCTCCGCGCGCCCTGAATTATAAAGTCTCTCAACTCGGCATCGCCTATGCCGGCTGGCGGAAAAACGTCGTCTGAGCACGATCAGGGATCGGATTTCATTACAAGGAACGATACAGAATAACATGAGACGGTTTTTTTTTCTTTCCCTGTCGGTGCTGTCATTCGCTTTTTCTGCCTCCGCCATCACTCTTCGGATCAGTTGGGACCCGGTGAAAGAGGATAACCTGTTGGGTTATCGTGTGCACTGGGGTTTCTCCTCCAAGCAGTATACCTTCCATGCCGAAGCCGGCACGAATCCTTTTTTTGAAATCAGCGATGTTCGCAATGGACTGCGCTATTACTGCGCGATCACCGCAGTGGATCATTGGGGCAATGAGAGCCTGTTTTCCGTGGAGGCTTCCACGGTCATCGGCGACACCTCCGGCCATATCGAATTGCCGCAGCGGTGGGAACTGCTCAGCGGTTATCCGAATCCGTTTCGTTCGGGAGAGGTTTCCTACATCGAGCTGGCTGCGCCCGAAACCGCTCCGTTCACGCTCTCGGTGTACAACACGCTGGGGCAAAAGGTGCGCACGCTGTACGACGGACCGGGCGCTGCCGGTCGGCATGTCTTTATCTGGGACGGTCGCGATGACCATCAGAACCCTTTGCCTTCCTCCGTTTACTTTTACCGATTTCAAACCGGCTGGAAATATCTCACCCGCACCGTCTCGCTGATCCGCTGAGACGGCTTGGCCTCTTTTCTGAATTTCTTTTCTGTAATTCCATTCTCATTCTTGTCATCTGCGTTCTATTTTTTCTCCCCAGGCGACTTTCTAACCTCTTGTAAAATTTATCTGTTTTGCTGAAAAAATCCTGGCACGAAAATTGATTTGAGTTTTGTTGAAACCACTCAAGCGCCGGATCGGGGTGAATGTGTCTCAAGTGAGGGATCGTGAACAGGATGTTGCATCGCTACGGACATAGAATCTATTTTTTCTTTTTCTTGTTATCGGCAACCACCTGGTGCCAGGCCGCCGGGCTCAAGCTGCAATGGCTGGCCAACTCGGAAGCGGATCTGGCCGGCTACAAGGTGCATGTGGGAACCAAATCCCGAGTGTACAGCAAAACCATCGATGTGGGTCAGGCGACCAGTGCGGTGATTCAGGACCTTTCGGCCGGTACGCCCTATTTTCTCTGCGTGACCGCCTACGACCGTGCGGGAAATGAAAGCAGCTTCAGTCAAGAGATCAACCTCACCCTCGGCGACGGTCAGGCGCCGGCGCTGTCCAGCGTTATGCCGCTCAGCCGCACCGAACTGCTGCTGGTGTTCAGCGAACCCATCGATCCCGGCAGCGCGACCGACGCCGGCCACTATCGCATCGAACCAACGGTCGCGGTCCAAAGCGTCAAGCTGCAGAGCGACGGCAAGACGGTTCTGATCACGACCGCGGAACACGCCGCCGGTTCCACTTATACGCTCTCGGTCCATGATGTCGCCGACCGGGCGTTGCCGGCCAACGTGATCGCCGCTGGGACGCAGATCGCCTACGCCCTGGGCGTCGAGGACAGCGATACCACGCCGCCGGTTCTCAATCTGGCGACGTTGGAATCCGCCACGCAATTGCAGCTTTATTTCAGCGAACCGCTGGAGGAGACCGGCGCTAAAACCATCGGCCATTACAGCCTCAGCGGCGGCGTGCAGATCAAAAGCGTAACGTTGTCCGAGGACGGCCGGCGCGTGCAGTTGACCACCGGCGAACACGCGGGCGGCGTGGCCTACCGAGTGACCGTGGCACAGGTCACGGACCGCTCTTCGCGTAAAAATAAAATCCCCGATGGCAGCAGCTACACCTATCAGTACGATCCCGGCGACGTCACCGGTCCGGTGATGACGCTGGTGAACGCGGTGGATCGCAATCGTGTGGAGATCATGTTCAATGAACCGGTGGACGAGGCCAGCGCGGAGACCATCTCCCATTTTCAGATCAGCGGCGGCGTTCAGGTGACAGCCGCGGAGCTGGACCCATCCGGTCAGGTGCTGCGGCTTCAGACCGGCGATCACAGCGCCAACCAGCTCTATGTGTTGACGGTCACCGGCGTGTGCGACCGCAGCGACCGCAAGAACCCGATCGCCAGCGGCAGCACGTTTTCCTACCTGTACGTGCCGGCCGACGAACTCGGCCCGACCATCGCCAAGGTCGTGATTGCAGATTTCACCCATCTGCTGGTGACCTTCAGCGAGCAGGTGGATGCCCGCTATGCGGAAGAACCGGGAAATTATCAGATCAGCAACAATGTGCGCGTCTACTCCGCAAACCTGACCGCAGACGGAAAAAGCGTGCAGCTGGAGACCACGCCCCATGTCTCCGGCCAACTGTATGTACTGCAGATCAGCAATGTGCGCGACGTCTCCGGCCAGGGGAATCCGATCGCTCTCAACAGCTCCTACGCCTATGTCTATGATGTGACCGAGGCCAACGCCGGCCCGACCATTGTCGAGGTCAAACCGATGACCGCCACCACGCTGCAGGTTGTGTTCAGCAAACCGGTGGAAAAGGCGAGCAGTCAGGCGGTGGCCAATTATGTGCTCAATCGCGGCGCCGCGGTCAAATCCGCCGCGCTGGATGAATCCGGCACGCGGGTGCTGCTGCAGACCACGGTGCACGAACCCAACAAGATCTATCTGTTGACGATCAGCAACATCTTCGATGCCACCGGCCAACGCAATCTCATCCAGCCCAACAGCTCGTACAGCTATGTGTACGAAGCGTCGGATGCGGTGGGGCCGGTGATCACGCTGGTGAAGATGATCGACGGACAGAATTTAGACGTGTTGTTCAATGAGCGCGTGACCAGCGCTTCCGCCAATCAGGCGTCCAACTATAGCATCAGCGGCGGTGTGGAGGTCCAGAGCGCAACCCTGGACGCCAGCCGCAGCATCGTCCATCTGCACACCAGTGCGCATCAGGCGCAAAAGCTGTATGTGTTGCGCATCAATGCGGTCAAGGATGAATCGGCGGGCAACAGCATCGCCGTCAACAGCAGCTATTCC